>CAIVTL010000205.1 GCA_903908785.1 Caldifarciminota bacterium
ATGAGTGATTCAATTTCGGCAGCGATGACCGGCATCTTTCTGCACGCCGGGGACTCAACCACCCGTGTCTTCGCCAGGGCTTGGGACGCCCACCCCCAGGCTGCCTTCGGGTTGACGGCGTACACGATTTGCTCCGCCGACAGCAACTACCGCGACGACACTACCCACGACGTCTGCGTTGTCGTGCCGGCGGCGAACGGCGGCTGGGTCGAGCGCGAGCCGGTACCGGCCGCGCCCTCCGGACGGTACGTCAAGGACGGCGGCTGGCTGAGCTATATGTTCATGAACGGCACGGTCTATGCGGCCAAGGGTAACAAGACCGGTGACTTTTACTCCTACAGCCCGGCGGCGAATTCGTGGCTGCAGCGCAGCCCGATACCGGCCGGGCCGGAAGGCAAGCTGCCCGGCAAGGGCACGTTCGGCGTTTCCGACGGCCTCGGTCACGTCTACGCGGTGAAGGGTAATAACACCGTCGCCTACTGGCGCTACGAAGTCAGCGGCGACTCATGGCAGAAGCTGGCCGACGTGCCTACCGGCCTGAGCGGTAAGAAAGTCAAGGGCGGAGACGGGCTCGTTTATGTCCCGAGCCCGGACACCGACTACGTGTACTTGCTCAAGGGCCAGAAGTGCGAGTTCTACCGCTACAACGTCGTGTCCGGGGCCTGGCAGACCCTGCCGCAGGCGCCGGTCGGCTTCCGCCTCAAGTGGGACAAAGGGTCCTGGCTTGTCTTCGACGGCGACAAGACCATCTACGCGCAGAAGGGGAAGGCAAACGAACTCTGGGCATACGACCTTGCGACCGGAGCGTGGGGCACCAACCCGAAAAGCGGGATGCCGACCGTCGGCCGGTCGGGGCGGCTCAAGAAATCGGGCGACGGCGGCGGCGGGGCGTGGAACAGCGGGGCGATATACGCCCTCAAGGGCGGCAACACGCAGGAATTCTGGAAGTACCGGCCCGCGGCCGACAGTTGGACGGAAATCGAGACCATTCCCGCGTTCGGTGCAACGAGAAAGAAGAAGCTGGTCAAGGGCGGCGGCGGTATCACGACGGCAGAGGATGTAATGTACGCCCTGAAGGGTAACAAGTGCGGCGAGCTCTGGATGTACCGGCCCACTACATACGGTCGGGAGCCGGAACCGGGGCGCGAAGGAGTGATGGCCGAGCGATTGCCGATTGGCGACTGCCGATTGACGATTTCCCCGAACCCGGCGACAGCCGGCTCGGCGACCATCCGCTTCTCCTCCCTGCTTCCTGCTCCCTCCTTCCTTCACGTCTACGATGCTTCCGGTAGGTGCGTCCGTTCCTCCTTTGTCATTTCCACTTCGTCCTTTCCACTTGACCTGATGTCGATGCCGGCGGGCGTCTACATGGTGAGACTGGACAGCGGCGGCCGGTCCTGGCGTACTAAACTGGTAGTTCAAAGATAAGATGGCGGCGGAGAGCCTTGAGAGCACGCGGGGGCGGCATGACCGCCCCCGCGCGTTAGCCGGCGGCGAATCGGGCTCTGGTCCGCAAAGCAGCGCTTCGAGCAGCGCCGAACGCGGAAGCACACAAGGAAAACTGGAGGTGTCCCGAATCAGCGGGCCGGGCGCGCTGACCGTGCTTGCGGTCAGTCGGCCGGGAGTTGGACGCGGAATTCCCAGCCGTATGGGGCGTAGCCGACCGATTTGGCGGTGGCGAGCGATGCTTTGTTCCGGTCGGATGTGATGTAGACCGGGATGCGGGCGGTGGTGAGTATCGCCATGGTCGTGTGCGACAGCGCGGTCCTGGCATAGCCTTGACGGCGATGCGTCTCCAATGTGCCCGGCATGCAGACGTCGGCTATCTCCGCGGCCATGTGCGCCGTGGGCCACGTGCCGGACAGGGAGACCGGGCGAGAGTTGTCCAACGCGACGTAGCAGGTGCCGTCGGCGACGCTCGCTTGAAGGTAAGGTTCGTACAGCCCGGACGCAGTTGCCGCGGCCGTGTCCTGCGCGGTCAGCGGGCGGCAGGGATGGGTGTCCCACACGCGCACCGAGCCGGTGGTGCAGTAGAGTATTGGCCCGGAGCCGGTGGTTACACGTCCTTCGGCTTTGAGGAGGCGCGCAACGGTCTGGGTGAGCAGCGCTCGGCCCGCGCTGCCGGTCAGTCCTTCTACGTCGAATCCGCTCGTGACCTGCTGCACCGGCCAGACAAGTTCTTTCTGCACCGAGATGGCGCAGCGGTTCCCGGACGCAACAAGCCATAAGGGGAAGACGTGGCCGTGGTGAGGCTCGGGAGCGTAGCGCCGGGATGAGCCGGCCACGACGACTTCACCGGGGCCAAGGGAAGCGACGTCGCAGCCGAGGTACTCGGCGAAGAAGGAGTCGATAACTTCGGGCGGCCAACCCATGATGCCGGTCCGGCTTCGGACTCCGCCTATCGCACCTTGACCACGCGGCCGAAAGCGGCGTCAGTCTTCGCTCTGATGAAGTAGACGCCCGGGGCTAGGCGGCGGACGTCGTTCGCGCCGGGCACAAGGTCGAGCACGTTCCGCCCGCCCATGTCGAGCAACTCGCTTCTCGCCTCTCGCTTCTCGCCTCTCGCTTCTATGAAGAGTACGCCGCGGACGATGGTGGCAAAGGGGAGAGGACGAGGGGCGGGGGATGGGGGGCGAGGTTCGGCGACGCCGACCGGGCTGTAGGGCCCGGCGAGCGTTGCCAGGCAGGCAGCGGTCATCTCGGTCGTGCGGGTGACGAGCGATACCGTCAGGTTGCCGAAGGTGTCGCCGGGCGTGTGGTAGAAGGAGTCCGAGCCGTTCCAGATGCCCCATTCCGAGTCTTCCAGCGCAAAGACGCTCCGATAGCCCGTTTCCCAGAACGGTGTGTTATCGCCGTAGATGTCTTCGTCAAGGTAGTTCATGACGCGCAGACCGATGCCGTACCAGTTGTTGGTCGAGTCGCACAGATTGGCGAGCGGACGCGAAGCGGTATTGGTGTTCTCGAAGACGAGGTTCGTGTCATAGGCGGCATAGCCGAACATGTCCATGTTGTACACGCCGGCAATCTTCAGGCTCTGCGGGACCGCGGTCGAGTCGACCCAGTGATACGAGCCCTTCATCCACTGTTCCTCGCCGGAGAAGCAGAGGAACTTCACGCTCCAGCGGAACTGCGCCTGCTGGAGTACGCGCGCCAGTTCGAGGACCGCCGCCGTGCCGGTTGCGTTGTCATCAGCGCCGGGCGCGCTGTCGAAATTGGTGGAGTAGGAATCGTAGTGCGCGCAGGCGATGACGATGCTCTCGGGGGTGACCATGCCGTCGAGCGTCGCCTCGACGTTGAACGCGCGGGTGGTCGGCGAAGTGAGATAGTAGGTGTCGAGTCGTACCGCGTAGCCGAGTTCGGTGAGGCGCTGCCGCAGGTAGAACGTGGCCGACTCGCACTTGGGATTGTAGGAATAGCGGGTGCCGAAGCTCTGCAGGTCATGGATGGTGCGGGCAATGCTGTCCTGCGAAACGAGGGACACGATGCGCGCGATGGTCGTGTCGGCCGAGTACGGGGACGAGGGAAGGGGGGCGAGGGGCGCGGGCAACGGATGGGGGACAAGCGGAAGCCGGGCAATCGGGAACCCGGCGGCTTTGGCCGCGCGGGCGTCGGGTTCAGACATGCGAACGAGCCGCAGCCGGTCGTTTTCCCAGAGCAGCCGGCCCGGGCTTGAGCCGACGTCGGGGCCGGCCTTGTAGATGATGAAGTACTCACCCGGAGACAGGTCAGTGTCGAGGACCTGCACCTGCCGGCCGCTGCTCCGGAGCGAGGATAGTTGGTCCGCGGACATCGGCAGTATGAACGATGTTCCAATGTCCTTGTACACCGGCAGCGCCTCGGCGACAACCTGCGCGCGTTCAGTCGGCCCCGCGTCGAGCCGGACAAGATACGAGGCCAAACCGAGGCTCACGAGCAGCAACAGGACGACGATGGCCCGCGGCACGATTGCCTACCTTACCCCGAATTCGGCCGTGACGGTTACGGTCACGTCCTTCTGGCGGGTCGAAGTGTTGTAGATGCCGTAGTCGGATACCTCGGTTGAGTAGGGCTCGGTAATCTGGAAGATGCCGGCCCGGGCGGAGCGCATCGAGCCGATGCCGGAGCCGGAGTTCTTCGCAATCTCGATTGCCCGCTGCTTCGCGTCGCGGGTCGCCTCGGCCAGCAGTTCCTTCTTGATGTCGGGCAACTTTGAGAAGTAGTACTCCAGCGCCGACGACTGGAGCGCGACGCCCTTCTGGGACATCTCGTCCGGGTTGAGCGCCAGCTTCTCAATGGTCGCGAGGTCCGATGATATGACATAGACGCTCTGCGAGAAACTGTACCCGGTCAGGTTGCCGGAGTTGTCGTAGACCGGGCTCCGGTTGATGGGCTGGACCGAGATGTCCTTTTCGTTGATGCTCGATGCCTGCAATTCTGCCATCAGGCCATCGAACGCCTTGCGGGTGTCGGCGTAGCCCGCGCTCGCGTCACCGAGCCCGGTCGGTCGGCCGACCGCAATCCGCCACTTGACGATATCGGATTCGTACCGCTTGGTTGCCGCGCCGACCACGCGGATGGTGTTGTCCTGCATCCGGCTGCGGTAGAAATAGTTGCCGAACACCGCGGCTCCAATGACGAAGCTGACTCCAAGGATTATCGCTGTGAATTTGCGCATGGGATAATATACCGAGAGGCGGGAGAGAGTAAAGGGCACAGCGCGCAGGGCGCGCAAGTCAAAAGGCAAATGTCCAAAAGTCAAAATGCCCGGAGGCGGTCGGCTCTGGGGCCCGATGTCTCGGGCGCGCGGCGTTGACAGCGGCGACCGGTTCTCTACACTTGTGCTGTCGGCTGGCGCGCCGGGTTCCGCGGCTTGGCTGAACGTCGCGGGCAGCATGCCCTAGGGCAGGGCGCATTCGGCAGACGGTCTTGGATTCTGAATGCTCAGTCCGCTATTAACCGAGAGTGAGGCAGAAATGAACAAGCAATGGTGGCTGACTGTACTTGTCTTCGGCTGGTTGTTTGCGACAGCAGGGCTCGCCATGCCGCCGCGGGACAACGTCGTAGTCACGCAGTCGGAGTTGGACGAGCAGGCGCGGCTGGGTCTAAACACAGTTTCCAGGCCCATCCGCGACCCAGGCATGCGCGACGTCATCAACGGCCCGGGCTCGGTACGGCCACTGGTGGTCGGCACCAGGCGGTTCCCGGTGGTGGCCATCAAGTTCCCGGACTACGACAACACCAATGCCATCCCGCAGTTCGACAGCATGTTGTTCGGCACGTGGCCCTCGGGTTCGGCGCACGACTATTACGAGCAGATTTCCTACGGCGTGTTCCACATGACCGGCGTCGTGGTCGGCTGGTTCATGTCCGACAGCGTCAAAGCGCGCTACGGCTACTCGCGGGGATTCGACTGGGCCACGCGGCTGGTGAAAGAGGCGGCGCAGAAGTCGGACGCGACCGTGAACTACGCGCTCTATGACAACGACGATGACGGGTACGTGGATGCGTTCACCTGCGTCCACGCGGGCCTGGGTTACGAAGAGACCGGGGACGGCACCAACATCTGGTCCCACTCGTGGGATTTCAACAGTGCGGGCATCGGCGAGTACACGACCAATGACCCGTGGCCGGGTCACTCGGGCCAGTACATCAAGATTAACGACTATACAACCGACCCGGAGCGCTCGAACTACACGAACCACGGCGGCATGGTCTGCATCGGCGTGTTCTGCCACGAGTGGGGCCACGCGCTTGGCCTGCCTGACCTGTATGACACCGACGGCGGCGGCCAGGGCCTCGGCAACTGGTGCCTGATGGCGGCCGGTTCGTGGGGCACGAACAACAGCTCGCCCTGGTACCCGGCGCATATGGACGTCTGGGCGAAGATGGAGCTGGGCTGGCTGAACCCGACGGCGGTACGGTCGAGGAACCTCTACTCGTTGCCGCAGGTCGAGACCAATGCCAAGGCCTACTGGCTCCCTGCCCGGAATCGGACGTTCAAAGAGTACTTCCTGGTCGAGAACCGGCGCAAGACCCTGTTCGACACGCTGATGTACAACCAGGGGTTACTCATCTACCACATCGACGACTCGGTGACGCTTCGGCGCTGGTCCAACGACCAGGTCAATGACGGCGGAACCGGCTGGCTTTACGGGGTGGCGCTGGAACAGGCGGACGGGTCAGACCACCTTTACAACGGCGGCAACCGCGGGGACGCGAACGACCCGTGGCCCGGCGGCCTGGGCCGGACGGACTATGACAGCACTTCGACCACGCCCAACTCGCGCACGAACTACCCGACTTCGGGTACGCTCGTCACGGGTTGCCTCGTCAACAACATCCCGGCTTCGTCGCCGACCATGGCCTGCACGCTTGCATCCGGCTTCACCGGCCGGTTCACCGGTGGGCCGGACGCCTCCGGGTACACGTGGATTGACTCGGACACGACCGGCGGTCCGGGCTACGCCTGGAACGACATATCCGGCACCGGCACCCTGCTTGGCTACGGCGACGACGCTCGCTGGTCGTTCAACCTTCCGTACAACTTTAGCTTCTACGGCACGAACTACAGCACGGTCAACGTTTGCTCCAACGGCTGGCTGAGTTTCGGCAGCGACCCGGGCACGAACGAACCGGCCAACGCCGCGATTCCGACCGCGGCCGTACCGAACCGGGCGGTCTTCGCTTTCTGGGATGACCTGAACGGCGTCCAGCCCGACTCCGGCGGCATCTACTACCGCAGCATGGGTACTTCGCCCAACTGCTCGACGGTCGTGATGTGGAAGCACGCACGGGTGAAGCCTTCCCAGGACCCGGTGCAGAACCAGGTTTCACTCGAGGTTGTGCTCTATGAGGGTGGCCGAATCCAGTTGCGCTATCGCGACCTCTGGCTGACCGACACACTCCGCAAGTGGGGCCGCAGCGCATCGGTCGGCATCGAAGACGCAGCCGGGGCCGTCGGATTGTCTTACCTGTACAATGGTTCGCCGAACGGCAACCTGCTTGCCAACGAGCGGACCATCGAGTTCCGGCCTCCGTTGCGGCACGACGTCGGGGCCACGCGGATACTGGTTCCGACCGGCACGCTCGACTCCGGCACGGCTGTCACGCCCGCCTGCTCGGTGTACAACTACGGCAACGTTGCCGAGACCTACAACGTGCGGATGAGAATCGGCAGCCTGTACAACTCAACCACGCAGGTATCGGGCCACGCGCCCGGGGCCGCGGTCTACGTTACGTTTCCGAGTTGGATCGCCTTGCCGCGCGGGACGCTGGCCGTCACCTGTTCGACCGAACTGGCCTCGGACGGGACTCCAAGCAATGACAAGCAGACCGGCACGGTCACGGTCGCCGTGCGCGATGTCGGGACGACTTACCTGCTGGCCCCGTCGGGTACGGTTGATTCGGGCGCGGTCGTGACCCCGGCGTGTTCGGTTTACAACTGGGGGACGGGCGCGGCAACTTACTGGGTGAAGATGCGAATCGGCGCCGGCTACTCCGAGAGCACGCAGGTGAGCGGACAGGCGGCCGGGACGGCGCGCTACGCGACCTTCCCCAACTGGACCGCGCTGACGCGCGGCAGCATCGCGGTGAGTTGTTCGACTGCGCTCGCCGCGGACCTGAAGACGGCCAACGACAAGCTGACCGGCACGGTCGTCGTCGCCGTGCGCGATGTCGGGACGACTTACCTGCTGGCGCCGTCGGGCACGGTTGACTCGGGCGTGGCCGTGACCCCGGCCTGTTCCGTCTACAACTGGGGTACCGGCGCGGCGACGTACTGGGTGAAGATGAAGATTGGCGCCGGGTATTCCGAGAGCACGCAGGTATCGACCCACACGGTCGGGGCCGCGCGCTACGCCACCTTCCCGAACTGGACCCCGCTGACGCGCGGCAGCATCGCGGTAAGCTGCTCGACCAAGCTCGTCGCGGACATGAAAACCGCTAACGACAAGCTGACCGGTTCGGTTACCGTGCGGGTCCGCGACGTCGGCGTGACCCGGCTGATTGCGCCGGGCGGGACCCTCGATTCCGGCGCCGTTGTGACGCCGGCCTGTTCCGTCTACAACTACGGCACGACGACCGAGACTTACCCGGTGCGGATGTACTTCGGCGGGTTCTACGACAACACGGCGACCGTGACCAGCCAGGCGCCGGGAACGCGCGCGTACGTGACGTTCCCTAACTGGACCGTGACCCAGCGCGGCACCTTCGCGGTGACCTGCACGACGCGGCTGACCGGTGACGCGGTTCCGGCCAACGACCGGCAGGCCGGTACGGTGTCGGTGCGCGTGGTTGATGCTCAGGCGGTTTCGATTGACGCGCCGACCGGTACGGTCGACTCCGGGACGAGTGTCGTGCCGCGCGCTACCGTACGCAACAACGGGACTGCGGCAGCGACGTTTGACGTGCGGCTGAGCATCGGCCCCGGGTACGCAAACACACAGACCGTGACCGCGCTTGCGCCCGGTTCCTCGTTTGCGGTCGACTTCGCGCCCTGGACCGCGGCCCAGCGCGGGACGTATGCCGATGCCTGCACCACCATGCTCGTCGGCGACGCGGTCCCGGCTAACGACACCGTCTCAGGCCGGGTCACAGTCGCGGTGCACGACATTGCGGCGCTGGCCATAGCGTCGCCGGCCGGGCTCATCCAGCCGGGCGCGGTCGTGACACCCGCGGCAAGAGTCCGTAACTACGGTAGTCAGCGTGAGGCCTGTCGGGTTTTCTTCACGGTGAACTGCGCACCGGCATACCGGGACAGCCTCACTTTGCCGGGGGGCCTGCCGCTTGCCGATACGGTCGTGACCTTTGCCAACTGGACTGCAATTGTGGGCCGGTACACGGCGACCTGCTCGACCGCGATGGCAAATGACCAGCAACCGGCCAACAACCTCGTCAGCCAGGGATTCACCGTCGGCAACCCGGGCTGGACACAGAGGAACTCGATGCCGGCAGGCGGCAAGCCCATCAAGGACGGCGGCTGGCTGGCATACGACGCAGGGAAGGCTCGGATCTACGCATCCCGTGGTAACAAGCAGCCGGACTTCTTCGCCTACACGCCGCTCGGCGACTCGTGGACGCCGCTCGCCCCATGGTTGCCCGGGGTCGAAGGCAAACTGCCGGGCAAGGGGTCGGTCGGCTGCGCCGACGGCGACGGAGTCATCTACGCAACCAAGGGCAACAACAAGTC
>CAIVTL010000206.1 GCA_903908785.1 Caldifarciminota bacterium
GGTTGACCAGGTGCTCACCCACCGGGCCAGCCTGCTGATTGACACCTACAAGCGGACCATGACCACGGACAAGGTAGTCCTTGACACGGCGAAGCTGATGGCCGAGTACCAGGCGACAATCGCGGACTTCAAAGAACCGGCCAAGGTCCACGCCCGCGAAATCACCGCGACGACCCTGGGCCGGGCCGAACAACTGCGGAGCTGGGCGACAAGCGGCAAGCTGCCCGCCACCATCCAGGGCCGCGCCTTGCTGTTCCCGATTCCGCTGCAGAGTGCCGAGGTCGCGTTTTCGGCCCCGGCCGCCAATACCGATTCCCTGGTCGGCGAATTTGCCCTCGCCGCCGCGCCTGCCCTGCTGCCGGGCAAGCCGATGGTCACGGTCGGCACCAAGAACGTGGCCGACCTCGCACAGAAGTCGAGGCTGACCGGTCCGTATGGCAAACTTGAAGCCTACGGTCTCGGGTTCAACGACCTCTCGAAACAGGACAAACTGTACCAGCCGGAACTGGTCCTGGTCGAACAGCTCTCTCAGCTTGACTCGCTGCTGGGCAAGCCGGCCCGTCCTGAGTCCGCGGCCGCCGCGGTGAAGGATTCGGCAAAACTCGGCGTCTACGTGAAACTCAACCAGGCCCTGCCCGCCGATTTCGTCGCCGGCCTGTTCAAGCTGGGCGACAAAGCCGCATCCCAGCCGCTAAAGACGCCGGCCGGCACGCTGGTCTTCAAGCTGACGAAGAAAGACACCGCGCAGAAGGCGGCGTTCTCCGACATCGCCAAGCGCTTCTCCAATGGGTCCAGCCGCTGGTCCGGCGGGGACCTCTACTGGCTCGCCCGCGACGACAAGGCCCACGACGCGAAGCTGGTCAAAGCCGCGTTCGGCCTGTCCAAGGGCGACATCTCGCAGGTCATCAAGGTCAACGACTCGACCTATACCTTCGTGACGCTCGACGAAAAGAAGGACGCTCTGACGCGGCCGTTTGCCGAGGTCAGCTCGAAGATCGACAACAAGCTGCGCCGGCAAGAGGAAAAGGCGCTCTACGACCAGCTTCTCAAGGACCTGCGCGGCAAGGCCAAGGTCGACATCCTGATGAAAGAAGCCGACTTCGTGGTCGAGCCCGCGCCCGAAGAGCCCACGCCGGCCGAGACGCCGAAGAAACCGTAGTCTGCGAAAACTCAGAAGCCCCCGACTCAACGAGCCGGGGGCTTTCACTTTGTGGCCGGCGCCGGTCGGCGCTAGCTTTCGCACGACGCGCGCGCGAAAGCTCCTCAGTAGGCTCGCGCTAGAGCCCTTTCGAAAGCTCACCCTAGCTCTAGACCTCGTCTCGAAACCCGGGCCAAACGCCAGTCAGGACAGCAACTTAGACCTCGCCTAAGAGCTAGGTCAAACGTAGGCCTGAAGGCAACCGGCGACCCTGTCTTCCAATTCCCGGCGGTCGACTGCTGCCCGCTCCATCGGCATTAGTGGCATTGGCCCTCCGGAAGCTGCGAATCTGCCGCAACACAAGGATGCTGTGCTTCCGAGAAGCTTCGCAGTCGCGACGGAGTGTCCGCCGTGCGGGTCGCGTCGCAGGCTGTAACTCTCTGGTAATGCCGTGGATAGCAGACCCAAATGTCGGCAGGGAAACCGCGTCGCACACTCGAAGTCCGGACCGCAGGAGCTGGGTCGCAAAGAAGAAGTGGCGGATGAACAACGACTTAGACCAGCTCGAACCCGCTTCTTGACCCGCCGCGCCCCGGCACGCAAAATGCACAGACACTAGTCACGTTGAGAAGTACAAGCTTCACAAAGACTGACCCAAAGCATAATTCATTGTCAGCGAGGTTGACCGCTCCTCTGCCCTGGTCCAACCGGACCAACCGCGAGTCTTTCGCGGCGGGATCCAGGGTGCTCAAAGCGGAATCCATCAAAGAAGGGAGGTGAAATAACATGGCAGTAGAAAAAGCAATCGGTTCATCCAGCCTGGTCGAGGTCGTTGATCGTATTCTGGACAAGGGTATCGTGATCGACGCCTGGGTTCGCGTTTCGCTCGTCGGAATCGAGATCCTGGCGATCGAGGCCCGCGTGGTGGTTGCGTCGGTCGAGACCTACCTGAAGTACGCCGAGGCGATCGGCCTTACGGCGACCGCAGCCGCGTAAGAACAGGGGGATGACTCTTGCCGGGTTGCCCTGCTCGCCGAGGTAACTTGGACGAAGCGCCGCCCGCCAAGAGATGTCCTCTTCAGCAGTGAATAGAATAAAGGAACAAGGGTGATGAGATGGTGAACGCAACCGCCGGACAATGGGCCTCCGAAACCACAGAACGCTTGATTGACATCCTGTTTGCCTCCTACGAGGAGCGCGTATCGAGCGTCGGAACGTTCATCGACACCTCATATCAGATCGTAAGGGAGATCCAGCATCCGCTCCTGGCCACCAAGGAGGAGCAGGAATGCATCAATGTCGAGCTGCGCGAGCGGTTGGCGAGAACCAGCTCGCTGCGCCGCAAGGATTTTGACCGAATGATGCAGGAGTTGCTGTCGTCCCAGCGCGAACAGGAAGAGGAGGTTCGGAGCCTGCTCGATGGCTACCTGAAGGAGCAGAAGACGATTGTTCAGGAATTGCGCGACAGCCTGGCCCACGTCCGGGATTCGGCCGCAGAGGATAAGACTGCTGCCGTGAGCCGGTTGCACGGCCAACTGAAGGAAACGCCGGAGCGACAGGAACAGTGCCGCAGCCGGATGTGCGAGAAGCTCGGGGATTTCCAGCGCAAGCACGAGGCCCTGACTTCGATGCTTAAGGACCTGCTGGCCCGGGGCGCGGACCTCAAGATAAGAGATTTCAAGCAGATGCTCGGTCGGTTCCAGAACGACCGGGGCAAGCGACAAGCTCGGCAGCAGGAACGGAAAGAAGAAACCCGAGACCTGCTGAACGAGTTCCATGAAGAGAGAGCAAAGGTGGAAGCACAACGACGCAAGGAACAGAGAGTCGCGGCTCCACTACAAATGCCTTCGCTGGCACTTAACTCATAGGAGAGATAACAATGGGAACCGCCACCGACACGACCATGAAGCAAACAGCCGACAATATCGTCGGCTCGTACGACACGCGTATCGCTGGACTGAATGACCTGAAGAGCGGCGTGCACCAGACCCTGAATGACCTCGGCTCGAATCGGGAAAAGTCGTCCAAGGAGCAGCGCGCGGTGCTGGCGAGCGAGGTGACGGCCCTGACGCGTGAGGTAGCCGGCATGGCGCGCGGGGTAACCAGGATGATGCGCGAGTTCCATGGCAATCACGTCTCGATGGCCGATGAGCTGACTGAAAGCCTGAAGCAATTCGATACGGGCGTCGAGAAGGACGTGTCGGCGCTGCTGACGGGGTTCACGAGGAAGCATGACCGAATGAGTCTGAAGCTGCACAGCGACTTGGAGGACTACGTGTCGGGAGTCTTCAAGGAGACGCAGGGTCTTCTGGGCGGGTTCCGGCGCGAGCAAGGACAGACTGCGGCCGACGTCAAGGCGTCCCACGTGGCCTGGCGCGGCATGACCAAGACAATGGCCGCCCGCCGGAGCGCAAAGCCGACCGCGCCCGTGGCCGGGCGCCGCGCTGCCCCGAGACGCAAGGCAGCCAAATAATGCTTGCTACAAAACCGGCAACAAGCGTAGCCCCTTCGCCGCCGGCCGATGCGTACCTGAACGCGGACGAGATGGCGACCGTGATGGAGCCGGCTGCCCTGGAGGGTTTCGTCGAGACCCCCTACGTCAAAGGGTTGACCGAACGCGCCCTCGGCTACATCGCCGCCGGTTTTCCGGTCCATTTCCGGGGTCCGTCAGGGACCGGCAAGACGACCCTCGCAATGCACGTGGCCGGCCGTCTCGGCCGGCCCGTGGTCCTGATTCACGGCGATGAGCAACTTACTACCCGGGACCTGATTGGCGGCGAAACCGGGTATCGAGTGCGGAAGGTTGTTGACCGCTTCATTACGCACGTGTACAAGCTGGAAGAGGACATGGAGAGGAACTGGGTGGACAATCGCCTGACCGTTGCCTGCCGCCACGGCTTCACGATGATATACGATGAGTACACCCGTTCCCGACCGGAGGCGAACAACGTCCTGCTCTCGATTGTGCAGGAACGAATCCTTGCCCTGCCGCCCAGCCAGAACGACGCGAAGACGTATCTCAAGGTCCATCCGAACTTCACGGCCATCTTCACTTCCAACCCGGAGGAATACGCCGGCGTGCACCGAAGTCAGGATGCCCTGCGCGACCGGATGGTTACCACGGACCTGGACTACTTCGATTTCGACACGGAAGCGTCGATTGTCCATGCCAAGTCGGGACTGCCCAAGTCCCAGGTCGAACGGATCGTCCGCATCGTCCGCGCGCTGCGGGAGAGCGGCAAGTGCGAATTCCCGCCCACGATTCGGGGCTGCATCATGATTGCCAAGACCCTGGCCACCAGGAACCTGTCCCCGACCAGGGGCAACGGCGCCTTCCTGGCAATCTGCCAGGACATCCTCGCCTCCGAGACGAGCCGGGTCGGCTCGCGGGCCAAACAGTTGGCGGTCCGCGACCTCATCAAGGAGCTCGTGGAAGCAAACAGCCAGGCATGAGAGGACGGAGGACGGAAGACGGAAGACTGAGGACGGAAGAACGAAAGAACCGGGAGGAGTAGTGGCCAAGAGCAATTCGACACTGCGCGGCATGAGGGACATCCGGACGATAGCGGGAACCACGAACGGGTCAATCCCGCGTCTGCGGGAATCCCCTCATCTCCGCCTGCACATGTTGTGGACGAACAATGACCGGCTGAGTCGGGAATACGCCTGCAATGAGAAGCGCCGGCTGTCGATTGAACGCCAGATGAAAGAGAACCGCGATGAGAATGCCCGACTAACACAGCAGGGCGTGAACAGGGTGCCAGTTGCGGCATCGACGACGCCCCGGCGTCCGCGACGGGCCGGCCTGAGTACAGTCACGGTCCGTCACCCATACGCAGGACGCGCAACCGACTATGAGGGAGATTGAGCGATGAGTCAACACAGAAAAACGCAGACCAAGGAACAGTCGGGATCGGACATCGGCCTTGATGTCCTGGGCCTCGGCGGGCTGCTGGGTGGTCTCGGGAAGCTGGTAGACCTGGCAGCGAAGCTTGACGACGCCGGGGGCGAGGTCAGGAAAGAAGGCGAGCTCGACCTGAGCCAAATCAGGGAGGGAATGAAAGGCGTCTTCGGCGTTTCCATCCGGACCGCGACCGGCGGAAAGCCCGTAGTCCAGTCGTTTGGCAACATCAGGCAAACGCCCCAGGGACCCAAGGTTGAGGCCCAGCGGGAGCCAATCACCGACGTGTTCGACGAGGGGCCGGAGGTCAAGGTCTATGCCGAAATGCCCGGTGTGACCGAATCTGATATCAAGCTGGATCTGAAGGGTGACATTCTGGACATTTCGGCCAGCAACCATAGCCGCAAATACCACAAGGAAATACTGTTGCCGACCGCGGTGAAGCCGGAGACGATGGCTTCGTCGTACAAGAACGGCATCCTTGAGGTCAGAATCGCGAAGTGACGGCATGACCGAATCGAAGACGGCAGGTCCCGCGGCCTCACTCACACTGAAAGTCAAGGAAGCGCTGCCCAAGGATGCCGGGCGGGCAATTGCCCGGATTGACCCGGAGGACATGAAGACTCTGCAGCTCGAAGTTGGTGGCATCGTCGAACTCGTCGGTAAGCGGTCAACCGCGGCCCGGGTGATGCCCTGCTACGCCGAGGAGCGCGGCGCGGGTGTGGTTCAGATTGACGGCGTCACGCGCGACAATTGCCAGGTCGGCCTGGGTGAGAAGGTCAAGGTCCAACACGCTGTCGTGCACGTCGGAACCCGGGTTACGCTCTCGGCATTGACCGCGGGTTCGGCCGAAGAGGATACCCGCTATCTCGGCTCGCTCATCGAGGGCCTGCCGGTAGTAAGGGGCGACCGGGTGCGAGCAGTACTGTTTGGCTCGCGCTCGCGCGACTTCAAAGTCGTGGACACCGCGCCCGACGGAATCGTGACCGTAGGGCCGGCGACCGCTATCCGGATGGAGCAGAGCACCGGTGAGAGCCGGCCGGCGAAGCTCTCTTACGAGGACATCGGCGGGTTGGAGCCCCAGATTCAGCGGATTCGCGAGATGATTGAGCTGCCCTTGAAGCATCCGCAGTTGTTCGAGCGGCTGGGGATTGATGCGCCGAAAGGCGTACTGCTGTACGGACCGCCCGGCACGGGCAAGACGCTGATTGCCCGGGCGGTGGCAAATGAAACCGACGCCTACTTCACGTCCGTCTCGGGGCCGGAGATAATCGGCAAGTTCTACGGTGAGAGCGAAGGTCGGCTCCGGAGCATATTTGAGGACGCTCAGAAACATGCGCCGGCGATTATCTTCCTGGATGAGATTGACGCCATCGCTCCGAAACGCGAAGAGATGGGCGGAGAGAAGCAGGTCGAGCGGCGGGTTGTCGCGCAGTTGCTGGCCTTGCTCGATGGTCTCAAGTCACGCGGACAGGTCATCGTTATCGGTGCTACCAACATCCCCAATACCCTGGACCCGGCGTTGCGCCGGCCCGGCCGGTTCGACCGCGAGATACCGGTTCCGATTCCCGACCGGAAGGGAAGGCTCGCCATCCTGCAAATCCACACGCGGGGAATGCCCCTGGCCGAGGACGTCACCGTGGACAAGATAGCCGACATCACGCATGGCTTCGTGGGCGCGGACATTGAAGCCCTGGCCCGGGAAGCCGCGATGTCGGCGCTCCGCAAGGTGATGAGCAAGATTGACCTCAATGTGGCCGAGATCCCGTTCGAGGTGATTCAGGGAATGGTAGTGACGATGGATGACTTCCTCAGCGCTCTGAAGGAAGTCGAACCTTCGGCCATCCGGGAAGTGTTCGTGGAAGTGCCGGATGTGAAGTGGCAGGACGTAGGCGGTCTCGAAGAGGTCAAGGAAGAACTGAAAGAGGCCGTGGAATGGCCGCTCAAGTACTCCGACGTGTTCCGCAAAGTCAATGCCCGGCCGCCCAAGGGGATTCTGCTGTTCGGCGCACCCGGCACCGGCAAGACCCTGCTGGCCAAGGCGGTGGCCAATGAGAGCGGCGTCAACTTCATCCCCGTGAAAGGGCCGGCGCTGATGTCGAAGTACATCGGTGACAGCGAACGGGCGATTCGGGAGGTCTTCCGGATCGCGAAGCAGGCGTCGCCGTCAATCCTGTTCTTCGATGAGATTGACTCGCTGGTCCCGGTCCGCAGCATGAGCGGCAGCGAAGTGACCGAACGGGTCGTCAGCCAGTTCCTCACGGAGATGGATGGTATCGAGGAACTCAAGGACGTGGTGGTCCTGGCCGCGACCAACCGGCCCGACATGGTGGACCCGGCTTTGCTGCGCAGCGGGCGTTTTGACCTGCTCATGGAATTGCCGGAGCCGGACGAGAAAGCGCGACTCGGAATCCTCGAGATTCACACCCGGAATACGCCGCTGGCCCCGGACGTTGACCTGAAGGGGCTGGCGCACGACCTCGACGGGACGGTCGGCGCCGACATCGCCCTGCTCTGTCGCAAGGCCGGCATGTTTGCGGTCCGGGAGTACCTCGAAGGCACCCGAAAGCACGACCCGAAGGTCGGCATGAAACACTTCGAGCAGGCCCGAAAACTGGTGCAGGAACAGAACGACAAACGCATGACTCAGGCTGAGTCGCGATGAGCGACTGAGTACTGTGAGGTAAATGACCCATGGCCGAAACTGCAAAGTACATCTATGGCGTGATCGCCGTCAGCGAAGCGCGGGCGCTCGACCCGACCGCATTCGAGCATGAAGTCCAACCGGCATCGCCCGAATGCCGGACCGTATCGGCAATCGTCCATCAGGGCCTTGCCGCGATCGTGAGCGACTCGGCCATCAGCGACCACACTCACCTGCTGAAAGACGCCCTGGCCCGATTGCTCGTGAGACATCAGATGGTGGTCGAGGCCGTGATGGGCCTGGGCTATACGGTCATACCGATGCGGCTGGGCACCTTCGCCCGGAACGAACGGGAAGTGCGGGAGATTCTCGGACGCGGCAGTGTCCTGGTACGCGACATCAGCGGCAAGGTGGCGAACCGGATTGAGGTGAACGTCGTGGCGACCTGGAACGATCTCGGCGCGACTCTGAAGGGGATCGCCGAGCACCCGGCAATCAGACAGCTCAAGGCGGAACTCCTGGCCAACCCGGCCGGGGTCTCGCTCGAAGACCAGATGCGCGTCGGGGTGAAGGTAAAGGAACTCCTGGACCAGGCGAGAACCGGGTTGGCCGCGGAAATCGGGGCGGCGTTGAACCCGGTTTGCGCCGACCGGCGCGAGCACGAACTGATGGATGACAAGATGATTGCCAATATCGCGTTCCTGCTGGACCGGGTCCGACAACCACAGTTCGATGAGACAGTCCAGGAATTGAATACCCGGTTCAACGGCCGGCTGGACTTCCGTTGTGTCGGCCCGCTGCCTCCTTACAGCTTCTATACGCTCGAAGCCAGGAAGCTGCAGTTCGACGCGATTGACTGGGCCCGGCGAAAGCTGGGATTGGTGAAGAACACCGCCACGCATGAAGACATCCGACGCGCCCATCGCCAGATGGCCTTCTCGTCCCATCCCGACCGCAACGCCGGCTCCGTAGTCATGAGCCGGGAATTCGACGAGGTCACCAAGGCCTATAGAATCCTGAATGAGTTCTGCCAGGGAGGCCGCTGCTCGTTCGACCCGGCGAGTTTCCCGGAGCATTCCATCCACGTAGGGCTGCGGAGTTGAACGAGATGACTTCGCCATCGGCGCTTTCCACTTTGCCCCCGGCCGGTACGCCCGACCCCGGCAAGTACATCTACTGCATCATCGACTCCGACGTGCCCGAACTCTTTGGCCCAATCGGCGTCGGCGGTCAAGGAAGTGAAGTGCGCACCATCGGCCTCGATGGGGTCGGCGCGGTCGTCAGCGATTCTCCGGTCAAGAAGTACCGACAGGATCGGGAAAACATGCTCGCCCACGAACGGGCGATTGAGACAGTAATGAAGACGCATACCGTTCTCCCCGCCGCGTTCTCGACCATCGCCGACGACGAGATGATGGTGACTCGAATTCTGACCCGGGAACACGACCGGTTTGTCAATTTGCTGGCCGGAATCAAGGGCAAAACGGAAGTGGGCCTGAAAGCCATCTTCGAGGAATCCGTCGTATGCGAGCAGATTGTAGCGAAGTACGGCCCGATTCGGGAACTCAAGGCCAAGATCGCCCATCTCCCCCCGCAACGCAGCTACTACCAACGGATTGAAATCGGCCGGATGGTGGAATCGGCGCTGAAGCAGGAGCGGGAATCCATTCGCGAGGAGATCATCTCGGCTTTGACCCCGCTGGCAGTTGACGTCGTTACCAACCTCGCATGGAACGACCGGATGATCCTCAATGGTGCGTTCCTGCTCGAGCAGCAGCGGACCGGCGATTTCGACCAGCAGGTCGAGCAACTCTCCGCCAGGCACGGCGACAAGATCCGGTTCAGGCTGGTCGGGTCCGTCCCGCCGTTCAACTTCGTCAATCTCGCGATTGACACCCGGGACTATCGCAATGTTCCTGCTTGATGACATTTTGCTGGCGCCGGTCAACGGCGTGGTCTGGCTGGCCGAGAAGATCAAGGAAGCCGCGGACCACGAATTCTCGGACCCGGGCGTGCTCAAGCAGAAGCTCATGGACCTGCAAATGATGTTGGAACTGAATCAAATATCCGAAGATGATTTCCGCCAGCGGGAGTCTGCGCTGCTGGCGCGGCTGGAAGAGGTCACCAAAGAAAAGGAGGGCAGCCATGCCTAACATGACCGTTACCGCGGTGGAGAAGGCAGCGAGTGATTTCCTGATGCAGGCGCTACACGCCATCGAAGTCCGCATCATCGGCGTTAAGCGGATTCCGGAAGGCTGGGAAGCCCAGGCCGAGGTCTATGAGGAGAGCGCCTTCATCAAGGCCTTGGGACTTCCGACCCGAGTGCGCGACCGCAATCTCTATGTAGTGCTGGAGGACGACCAGATGGAGGTCACGTCGTTCGAACGCAAAGACCTGATCGAACCATGCCTGACCTGATCTACGTCTACTGTGTGATGGATCGGATGCCGGTGCTGGAGCACCTGAACGTTCCCGATGCGAAGCCTGCCAGTCCTGTGGCAGACGCGCAGCCTGCCGGCTATCCGGCAGAACAGCCGGACCTGCTGGTTCGTGACGGGCTCTATGCGATAGTCGGCCGCGTGCCGGCTGAGGACTTCAGCGCAGAGAACCTGCCGGTCAGGCTCAAAGACGTGGAATGGATCACCCGCCGGCTGATGCTCCACGAGCGGGTTGTCGAACACGCCATGCAGTACGGCTGCGTCATCCCGTTCAAGTTCGGAACGGTATTCCACACCGAAGAGAACGTTCACCTGATGCTCGATGCCCACGCGACCGAATTCCGGCAGAATCTGTCCGAACTGGCCGGAAAACAAGAGTGGGGCGTAAAGATCTATTGCGACCGCCGGCAGTTGACCGCGAACGTGGCCGCGCAGAATCCGACCCTCGTAGAATTGGACCGTGAGATCGGTGCGGCATCAAAGGGCCGTGCCTTTCTGCTGACCCAGCGCCGGGTCAAACTCATGACGGCGACAGTCAACGACGAGGTCGCCAAGTTCGGGCAGGAGTGTTTCGACCGGTTGGCCGGACAGGGCCTGCGCGCCCGGGTCAATGACTCGTTGCCGCCGGAGGCCGACCGCGAGTCGGAAGAGATGATCCTGAACGCCGCGTTTCTCGTTGCGAAAGAGAAGACCCCGCAGTTTCTCGACACCGCCGACCAACTGCAACAGCAGCTCGTGCCGAACGGGTTGCGGCTGAAGAGCACCGGGCCGTGGCCGCCCTACAATTTCTGCCGATTCAGCATGGGAAACGCCTGACTTGAATGACGTCGTCGCCCGCGGGCGGGAAGTAGGCCTTCTGGAAGTCCTTGACCGCGTGCTGAACAAGGGCGTGGTCATCTCGGGCGACCTCACCA
>CAIVTL010000207.1 GCA_903908785.1 Caldifarciminota bacterium
CGTGGCGGTGAACCCGGTCACGAACAAGATCTACGTCGCGAACTACTACAGCAACAACGTGACGGTTATGACGGATGCGCCGACCTACGACACGAAGGTGCACGCGGCATTCGACCGCCTGCCGGGCGACACGACCGCGCTTGCACGCCCGGCCCTGACCGGCAAAGGCGTGAACCGCTGGACGCCCGGCCGAACCGCGATGCTGGGCGTGGGCAACCGGATGAATACCGCGCAGACGGCATGGGACTGGGCGGAGGTCACGAGCGGGGCCGGGACCGATTCCATCACGTGGTCATACAACTGGGGCGCGGACTCGCTGATTTGGGGTGAGAACTTCGTCTGCGCCGTGCCGCTCGAAGACCAGGCTGCGACCACCAACAACCTCGGACTCGGAACGCCCTTTGCGGGTAACCTCGAGGTGTGTCCCGTATACCGGCTCGTGTCACATGCCGGGGCAGAGGAAAGCCACAAACCTCAAGCCTCAAGCTTCAAGTCGGAGCCGACTATTGTGCGCGGGGTGCTCTTCGTGCCAGAGACGAGAGGCGAGAAGCGAGAAGCGAGAGGCGAATTGCTGGACGTTTCGGGGCGCGGGGTTATCAATCTGAAGCCAGGCGCGAATGACGTCAGCGGGCTGGCTCCTGGTGTCTACTTCGTGCGCGAGGCGTCAGGCGCAAAGCGTGAGGCGTCGCGGATCACCAAGGTTATCGTAACCCGGTAGACGGAAGCAGACACGGAACAAACCGGCCCAGCGGTCAATCTCGGGCGACCGGAATCGCGGCTTTCCGGGCGCGAAATAGGGCAGAACGGGCCCGAGCCAGCGATTGCGATAGCCAGACAAGCCTGGACTGACCTAAGTAACTGAAATAGCTATTGCTTGGCCTTCCAACACCCGCTCAAAACGACATTCCAGGAACCACAGCGGGAACCATTCCCGGAACGGTTCGCGGGGCGATGTTCAGGGGGACTCTCGTGGGGGTTGGCGGATGGTTCTTCCCGGCGATTCTGCGGCCGATTTGCTCCGCGACATGCGAACCCCTTTGGGAGGGGATTCGCAAACGGACTCTTGCGGCGATTCGGAACCCGACCTTCCGGCCGATTGCTATCGCGGTTCGAAGGCTGATTTGCGGCGTGACTTGCAGAAGGGCTTTCGGGAGGATTTCGACGGCGCTTTGCGGGTTGAGGCGCAGGACTCGCTTGGACTCGCGTCCCGCGTCGGTTTGCAGTAGCGGAGGCCGGAGAGTGCGACTCCTGTCCCGACGCCTAATCCCTACCGGCTGATTCCTGACTCACTTGACAAGGCGGCCGGCAGCGGGTAAACCATAGGTCTTCGCAGGAGGAAAACCATGAATAGAATGCACCACTTTCGAGGTTTCGTATTGCCGGTTCTTGCCGTTGCCATCGGCTGCGCCGTAATGAGCTGCAACAGCGCCTGGTTCCGCCGCGCCGCCGCTGTCGCCGGTGAGGAGGCGGCCTATGCCGCGCTTCAGGCCGCGCTGGTCAAGGCCGGAATCGTGTCTGCCGACCACATGGTGGATGCGGTTCGGCTGGTTGTTGACCGCAAGGACTATGGCGGGGCTGCAGCCGCATTTGTCGTGGCGTTGAACGAGCACAACCTGCGGGCCGGCCAGAAACTGACTTCAGCTCAGGTTGTCGGGTATATGCGCCTTGCCGAACCGGCCGTGCGTCGCGCCAGTTGCCGGGTAGGGGACGGGCTTAAGGGTTTCTGCGACTACGCTTCCAGTCATAGCTAGCCGCGCGGGCGCAACCGGCCGCGTGGTTCAGTCGAGCTTGACCAGCCGCAGCACGGTCCGGGCGTTTCCCGACCGGGTCCTGCAGACGTAGACGCTGGCCTCGAGTTCGCGGCCGGTCTCATCACGGGCCATCCTGGGTCACGAGCATTGCAGATTGGCCGAAGGAACGGACGAGGCGGCCGTACCCGCGGCACCGCCCCATCCTGCGGGTATGAGCTTCGCGTCCGGCCGTGTACTCCAGACGAACGTAGTAGTGTCAATCGCCATCGTGAGGTCACCGGTTTCGAGCACGCCGAGCACGTTGACCTGTGCCGGCACCGGCGCGGCGGCAAGCAACACTATTAACGTGGGTATCCATTTCATGTTCCGTCCTTGTCGGCTGAGAGCGGTCATCAGGGCTCGCGCGTACGCCTTGATGCCGGCCGGCGCAGTCCTTATCGACGGGGGACCGCTGCAACCCGGCTCGGTGTCGCGGTTCCTGCCGCCGCCGGAACGACAACCGGCAGGCAGCAATTTGACTTCACGCACACTGTTAGTTCCCATCCGTGAGTTGGCGCCGTCAAGCGCGGAGCGCATGCGCCGGTTCGTTACCCGCAACTCGCAACTCGACCGCTTCTTGACTTCCGTCGCGTCTTTGGCACACTTCGGTCATGCCGGTCCGTGCCGGAGCAGTCACCATCCGCGAAACCATCCGCCTGACGGCGGAGATTGACGAGGCCATGTCGAGATGGCCGACAGAGTAGGAGAGCACAGTGGCCAAGCGGCAGTCAGGTTCCCAGTCCCCGGTTTCCCGTCCTCCGTCCCGTCCGGCTGCGGCGGCGCGCCGCCCAAGACCTTTGTACCCGCTGTGGAATGAGGCGGAGGACCGCGTCGTGAACCGTTTCGCGCGCGCAATCGTGAGCGGCCGGTATCCGAACGTCAACCAGGCGTTACCCGACTGCCGGCGCGAGCTGGCCCCCATTGCCCCGGGGTTGCAGCGGACCGATGTGGCCATCTCATGGAGGTTGCTGTGCCGTGCGTACGATTTCGGCCTGCCGCGCTGGAAGCACTTCTGGACCGAACAGGAAAGGCGGCTGCTCGAGCCATTTGCCTCGGCTCTGGCGCGCGGCGAGTACCCGGACGCGACGACCGCGGCCATCCTGGTCAACCGTACGTTCAAGCAGGCCGGGCTGGCGGCGCGACACCCGGACGAGAGCGTTCGCGACCTGATACGGATGCGCGCCCGCGCGCTGGGTCGAGTGCCGCGTACGGTCTGCTTCAGTCCGGAGGAGGACCGTGTCATCAGCCGCTTCAGTCGGGCGCTGGTCCGGAACGAGTACCCGTCTGGGACAGCGACGGTCGCGGACTGCCGCCGGGCACTCACACAAGCCGGTATCACCAGTCGCCGGTCAGACCAGGCGCTGGCCACCCGCATCAACACCGGGGCCCGCGCCTTAGGTCAGGTATCCAGGTTCGCGCCGTGGAGCGCTTCCGGCGTGCGGACTATCAACCGTTTTGCCCGGGCCCTCGTCGCCGACCGATACCCAAGCATCGTCGCCGCGGCCCGCGACTGCCGGTCGGCGCTGGAGCGTGACGGGCAGTTCGGAAACCGCACCGTTGGAGGGCTGCGCGCGAAACTGAGAGTCCATGCCCTCGGCATGGGCAAGCCCGGGTCCAAGCCGCGATGGCGCGAGGAGGAACTTCGTGTCCTCGATGACTTCGCCCGTGCCATCATCCGCGGCGCATACCCGACCCGATTGGCGGCAGCGGCGCTTTGCCGGCGTGCTCTTGAGCGTGCCGGCTATAGGGGTCATGCGAGCACGCGTGCAATCGCGGATCGGCTTCGCCTCGTGATTCGCGAGATACGCCCGCCCCGGCCTGGCTCGAAACCCCACCGCACGCGCCACTCGCGCTGACCGGGCGCGGCACGCTTGCGCACCAGTGACCAGCTTCCAGTTGGCGGTAACGGAGAGTGCTGAAATGCACCAGTGCTCCAGACGGGCAGTGGCGGACGGCGGTCAGCGGATAGCGGGCGGCGTTCTCTTCTATCGGCTGAGGACCACCTTGGTGCTGGTGCGGTCGGTGCCGGATTCGAGCGTGACGAAGTAGAGCCCGGGCGCGACCTCGCGCCCGGTGTTGTCGCGAGCGTCCCAGGTCACGGACATTGACGATTGACGAGTGACGAGTGTCGATTGGCCAAAGGAGCGGACGAGGCGGCCTTGCGCATCGTAGATGCGCAGTTTGCAGTCTGCCGTTTGGAGTTTGCAGTTGATGCGGAGGGAGTTGCGGAAAGGACAGGGGAAGACCGTGAGCGATGAACGAGGAACGAAGAACGGGGAACCCGACAGCCCAAGCCCGGTGGCGAGGAGTATCGAGACGTTGTTGCTGCTGTAATTGGTGGTTGCGAGGTCGAGCGCGCCGTCTGAGTTGAAGTCGGCCGTGCCGATGGTCCAGGTACCGCTGCCGGTCGTGTACGACGCCGCGGTGCCGAACGTGCCGTCGCCGTTGTTCAGCAGGACATAGGCAGCCGTGCCGTTGTTGGACGCGACGCTCAAGTCGATGTCGCCGTCGCCATCGAAGTCGCCGCCTTCGATGGTGTGAGCGGCGGACGGAACTGGATAGGCTACCGGGGCACCGAAGCCGCCCGTGCCGTTGTTGAGCAGGACCGCGACCGATGCGGTCGAGGTAGAGACGACCGCGATGTCGGCCCGTCCGTCAGCATTCAGGTCATTAGCATACAGCGCCTCGGGCCCGGCCACCGCGGTGAAGTCGGCCATCCGCGAGAACAAGCCTGAGCCGTCATTGTAGAGCACGCTGACGTTACTGTTGCCCTGGTTGCAGCAGGCGATGTCGAAGTCGCCGTCGCCGTCAACATCAAGCGCGGCCACGCCGTGCGCCCAGGACCCGGCCGAGTAGCTGGCGGGCACGGAGAATGTCCCGGAACCGTTGTTGGTCATCACTTTCACGTTGTCCTGTGAGCCCCAGCCGTCGGTGACCACGATGTCCACGGCGCCGTCGCCGTTGAAGTCGGCGCCGGATATGTACTGGCCGAGCGTCGCCGGTACGTAGGTGCCCGCATTGGTGAACGTGCCCGTGCCGTCGTTCTTCAGTATCTCCATGTGGGACGTTCCCGGCTCGTTGTGGAACACGGCGAGGTCAACGTTACCGTCCGAGTCGAAGTCGGCGGCAAAGACCGCTATCGGGTCGCCGTTCACGCTGGTGTAGGAAGGTGACGCGAACGTGCCGTCGCCGTTGTTACGCAGCAGGGCGACAGCGGCCGGGGAGTTACAGGTGGTGACGATGTCAACGTCGCCGTCCCCGTCGAAGTCGGCGCAGGCAAAGCCGCGCGGTTCGGAGCCGGTTGGGTAGGCGTTCTGGGTCGCGAAAGCGCCGCCGGACGCTGAGGGGATGGCGGTCGAGAAGGTCCAGTTGAACCCGGCCAGCGTGGTGCCGTTGCCGCCGCGGATGCTCTTCGTCAGGGTGGCGACAACCGGTTCGCCAGTCATGAAGTTCGAGGCCGGGTCGAGCCAGGCTGTGTGCCCCAAGCTGTCATAACTGACCGTGCCGTGGCGCAGGCCGGTGCGCGCCCCGCGCACGAGGAAGGAAGACGAGTCGAGCGTGGACGGATCCAGAGGCAGGTTGAAACCCGCCGAAACCCAGGTGGTATCCGGTGCCGATGCCGAGTACGGCAGCGGTTCTGCGCCCCTGACTAAGAGCGCGTTGTCGTTCAGCAGCGCGGTCAGCTTGCTGGTCGTGTACGAAGCGGCTACCAGGTCAAGGTCGCCGTCATTGTCGACGTCGCCATAAACGAGGCCGAGCGGGTCATTGGCTGGAGTCCAGTTGACGGCAGTTCCGAAAGAGCCGGTACCGGTGCCAAGCAGGACCGACACCGTGTTCGCGTCCTTGTTCGCCACCGCGAGGTCAAGGTGGCCGTCGGCATTGAGGTCGGCTGCGACCACCTGGCGCGCGGACGCGCCGGTTGTGTAGTCGTGCCGCCCGGAGAACCCGCCCGCGCCGTCGCCGGTGAATACCGATACGTAGTTGGCCGTTGTCCCGGTCACGGCTGCGTCGAGCGTGCCGTCTTCGTTGAAATCGCCGAGCCGGATTGCCGATGTGCCGGAACCGGCAGAATAGACGCCATGCTTGGCAAAGTTGCCTTTGCCGGTGTTGAGCAGGGAAGCGAAGTTGTTATCGATGGAGTTGGTGATTACGAGGTCGGGCCGGCCGTCGTTGTCGAGGTCGCCCACGCCGACCGCGGTCGGGCCGTCGCCGCATGCATACCGCAAGGGCGCGCCGAACGTGCCGTCGCCACTATTGAGCAGTACCGCGACCGAGTCAGCGTCGAACAGCGGCACGACGAGGTCTATGTCGCCGTCGAGGTCAACATCGGCCGCGGCGATGTCGGATGGGAAGCCGCTGCAGGGGTAGTTCACCGCCGGGTCAAAGCCGCCGCCGCCCTGGCCCTTGAGTATCGAAACGGTGCCCGCAGTCCCGTTAGCCGCGGCGATGTCGAGGTCTTCGCCGTTATCGAAGGCCGCGCAGCATACCGCACGCGTGCCGGCGCCGGTCGAGTAGTCGCCGAGATGGGAGAAACCTCCGTGGAAGCCGAGATAGATGGATACCTGGCCGGGTCCGTCCTCTGCCACTACCAGGTCGCAGGGTCCCTCGTCGGCCAGGTCGGCCGCGGCGATGGCGGTCGGGTTGGCGTTAACCGGGCTCTGCACGGTGTCGGAGAACCGGCCCGAGCCGCCGCCGACCGCGGTGGTGAACTGCCACAAGCAGCCGGGAAACGTGTCGCCGCCGGCTGAACGAATGCCGTCCGTCAACTCGACCGTGACCTGTTCTCCGGGCCAGAGTTCATCGTCCGGCTCGAACTCGGCCACGCGGCTGGTGGTGTCGTACCGGATGCCGCCGTAGTGCCAGCCGGTCAACTGGGAATGCATGCGAAATGCCGTGTTGCTGAATGTCGCCGAGTCCATCGGCACGTTGAATCCGGCCAGCGCCAATGTCGTGATGGGTACGGCCAGCGCGTTGCGGGCCGGGACAAGTGACGTGATTGTGGGTAGGTTCGAGACCGCGCCGGGCCCGCCGTATGCGCCCATGTCGTTGCGCGTGCCGTCCGGGTCGTTGTACTCGGGGGCCGGGTTACCATAGTCGATGCACGGCGAGCCGGGGCCGAGGTGGAAGTCGCAGGCCACGGTGTCGACGTATCTCGGGTTGAGGGAATCGGAGCCGACGCCGGGAGTCGCTTGATAGTAATTGGCGGCGTTGTTCCAGACGTCGTTGTAGGTCAGCACCGGGCCTTGGCCGCCGCTCGGGCCGTAGACGCCGTACAGGCGGTTGGCAGTGATGACGTTGTTCATGATAATCGGGCCGTAACCGGAATTGTCACTCACACCGATGCGGTTGGAGACGACCGTGTTGTTGACAAAGGTCGCACCCGAGCCGGTGCTGAACCCGTCGTAGGTGTTGTGGCAGATAACATTGTTGTGGATGAAGGCGGTCGAGCCGTTCCAGAGCGCGACGCCCGCGTCGCTCGATTCCATCCGGCAGTTGAAGATTTCCGGCGCGGCGCCGGAGTTGCAGAAGACGCACGCGCCGCCGGGCAGGCCGCCGCCGTTAGCCGCGCCCATGACGGTGAAGCCCTGCAACTTGGTGTCGTTGCGGATGGAGTTGCCAATAGCACTGACCACGTCGCCGGCATCGCCACCGCCGTCAATGATGGACTTGTCCTCGCCCGCGCCGCGTACGACCACGCCGGCCTTGAGTTGGATTTCCTCGACATAGCGGCCGGGAGCCACGAGCACGATGTCGCCCGAGACCGCGGCAGCGATGCCCTGCTGGATGGTTGGATACTGGCCCGGCACGTTGATGATGTCGGCCGAGGCCGGCACCGCTGTGGCTAGAAACACAACGACAAGCACAAGACGATTCATGGCGACCTTCCTTTCAGGTTAGGCGAACGGCACTCCAGCGCTTCACGACGCCTTCAGCTTAGGTCGGGGCAGTGGCGTTGTCAACAGCCTGCGAGTTACGGGTTACGAGTTACGGGTTACGAGTTGCGGGTTGCGCCGGGCGTCCGTACTTTGTCATTTCCCCTTTCCCCTTCGGCCTTGCGGCGGGACGCAGTTGACATGTCGGCCCGGCGGCCTATTCTTGGGCGACCCCGGCTCGGGTCGCAGGGCCGGGACAGAGACGTGACTAAACTGAGACTTTCCCGGCGCGTGGCGGCGCCGGAGGAGGCGTGATGTTACCGGATGCGTATGTCAGTTCGATTCTGGCCAAATACGACCTGCCGAGCGGCGAGGGGTCGCCGGCCGAGCTTGCCGCAGCCGACCTGAAGAAGCCGATTACCGAATGGGCCGGCCGTTTCCTGCTGGGCATTCATCTCAGCGGTTCGTATGCCAAGGGAACGCGGGTCAGGGGCGCGACCGACATCGACCTGCTGGTTTCGCTCGGGCCGCGCACGCCGCTGGATATCGACAAGCTCTATGAGCGGTTCTTCGACTTCCTGAAGGGTAAGGGCTACAACCCGAGACGCCAGAGCGTTTCAATCGGGCTGCAGCTTCGGGGCGTGGCCGTGGACCTGATACCCGCCAAACAGGAATGGGGCGGCTCGAACGACCACCGGATTTTCGAGACCGAGCACCAGCGAATCACCCGAACCAATTTCGACACCCACCTGCAGGTTGTGAAGGACTCGGACGTTATCGAGGAAATCCGGCTGCTGAAGATATGGCGTAACGTGCGCAAGCTGCGGCTGCCGTCGTTCTGCCTCGAACTCGTCGTGATTGACGCCCTGCGCCGCCAGGCGCACCACCAGCCGGCCGCGAATATGGAGGTCGTGCTGCAGTATCTGAAGGAAGTGTTCGTCGCCGCGCCGATTCGGGACCCGGCCAACTTTGAGAACCGCGTGTCCGACGACCTGATGAAACACGAGAAGCTGGCTATCTCGGAGGCCGCGGCCGAAAGCCTGAAGCGGGGCGACTGGGCGAAAATCGTCTGGTGACGCCCGGCGAAGGGGATTCAAGGGATAGAGGGGCAGAGGGATAGAGTGCCGGACCCGCATACAGGCGCGCGTGAGCGCGGCGACCGGCGCCGGCGAGTTGACCGGGCAGTGGCTTGGACGCGCCACGCAAGGGCGGTGGCGGCGCAGAAGGTAACCGGCCGACCGGGACGGGCCTACAACCAGCTTGAGGCAAGGCTGGCAAAGCTGCTCGACACGGCCGGGGTTGATTACCGGTGGCAGTTCCCGCTCGGACGCCATACGTGTACGATTTCCTGCTGCCGAACCGAACGCTGGTCGAAGTCCACGGCACGTACTGGCATGCCGACCCGCGCCGCTACGGCATCAAGACCCTCACGCCGGACCAACGGCGCAACGTGTTGCACGACACCGACAAACGATTCTTCGCCGCTGGCCGAGGCTACCGGCTCAAAGTCGTCTGGGAAGCGGACCTCCGTGACAGCAAGTTCTCGCTCGACGCCCTGCTCGACACTGCCCTGCCCGAAGCCTGAACCGGGCCCCTGACAGGAAATCCACAGATTACACAGATTATATAGCGCGGCCTCGGAGGCCGC
>CAIVTL010000208.1 GCA_903908785.1 Caldifarciminota bacterium
ACCCAACTCGACACGACATCGAGCACGACGCTCTACTCGGCGGCGGTTGACCCGGTAGACACCAACGTCGTCTACATGGGCGCCTACTTCGGCACCAGTACCGTCGTCTTTAAGTCTACCGACTGTGGCACAACCTGGGCGCAGTCTGTGCTCCCGGGCAACCTCTACTACATCTACTCTCTCTACATCAGCCCGACCGACCACAACACCGTTTTCGCGGGCACGCTCTACGGCATCTACCGTTCGACCGACGCCGGCGGAACCTGGACCCAGCAGTGCGCCAACAACTACAACTATCGCATCGTCTCAGTGCCGGACCAGCCCGAGGTGATGTACTCCGCCGCCTACAACTACGTCTACCGCTCGACCGACGCGGGCAGCACGTGGACCACGTGCGGCGCCGGTGTGCAGGGCACCAATATCCGCCTCGTACTGACCGTACCGGGTGAGTCGAGCACCGTCTACTGCGGCTCGACCGGCGGCATGTTCAAGTCAACCGACTACGGCGCAACCTGGGATGAGATTAACGACGGCATCCTCATCGGCAAGATACCGGTCGTCGCGTTCGACCCGGGCGCGCCGGGCACCGCGTACGCCGAGTTTATCGACAACGCCATCTTCAAGACCACCGATGACGGCATTTCATGGGAGCGCCAGCCCGTGGTCCTCTCCTGCGGCAACGTCGTGAACATACTCATCGAACCGGGCAACCCGCTGCGGAGGTGGATGTTCGAAGGCTCGGGCTGAGGGACCGCCGAGCTCTTCAGGAGCACAGACGGCGGGTCCGTCTGGACAACAATCGAAAGCTGGATGAATGACGGCGGCTTCATGGCCGTCTCTCCCCTCAATTCGAACATCGTCTTCGCCACCGGCAACGTCTACAACGCGGCGTACTTCATCGGCGTGTCGCACACGTCGGACGGCGGGACAACGTGGGAACACGACACCATCGGCCTCGGCACGCGCGGCTGGGCGGTCGCCTTCGACGGCGTGGACACCAACCGGGTCTACGTCGGCGGCGACACCAACTACAGCTACCCGTGCGTGCTAATCACGACCGACCTCGGCGCGACCTGGACGTCGAGCAATGCCGGCCTGGCCGGCACGGTAAACGCACTGCTTACTGTTCCGGGCGTCGCCAACCTGGTCTACGCCGGAACCAACAACGGCCTGTTCAAGTCAACCGACGGCGGCGCGACCTGGGCGGCGACGCCTCTAACCCAGCAGGTCCGCGCGCTCGTAGCCGACCCGGTCCATCCCGCGAACGTCTACGCCGGCACCTACGGCGCGGGCGTCTACGCCTCGACCGACGGTGGCACGACCTGGAACCCGATGAACACGGGTCTCACCTGCAACAATGTCCTGTCGCTGGCTCTGCGCGGGGGCGCTGAGAACACCATCTACGCCGGCACCGAAGGCGGCTCCGTCTTCCGCACCACCGTCACGACCGCGATTTCGGCACCTTCATCCCTCATCCTTCATCCTTCATCCTTCGTCGTATCCCCGAATCCGTCTCGCGGAAAGACGTGCCTCGAATTCACGCTCCCGGCCTCGGCTCTGGTCCGGGCTGCGGTCTACGACCACGCGGGCAGACAGGTCGCCAACCTTGGCGGCCGCCCGATGTCATCGGGCACCAATGCCTGGCAACTCGACACCCGCAACATCCCGGCCGGAACCTACTTCGTGCGCTTGACCGCGGGCAAAGAGACCCGCACCGCCCGCCTGACCATCATCAACTAAGCCGCTTCAACATCGAAAGCCGGCCCGCATCCCCGCGGGCCGGCTTCTTGTCCACCGGGCCGCGCCGGCCGCTCCGCTGCGCTTTCGACCAACGCGGGCGGCAGTTGACTCGGGTATGCCGCACGTCTACACTGTTCGGCCGGGACGTATCCGCCCCGGCCGGAAATCTGGCGAATGCGAAGCCTCCCTCCGGCAAAGGAGGAAAGGAGATTGATGATGAAGACCGTCATGACCACTGTTCTGCTCGTCCTGGCCGCGACCGCGTTCGCGGACTGGACCAGCATCGGGCCGGAAGGCGGCCCGATATATTGCGGCGCGGTTGCACCCACCAGCCCGCCAACCATCTATGCCGCGGCTTCCATGTACAACCTGCCGCTCCTCAAGTCCACGGACGGCGGCGCGAGCTGGACCGGGGCCGGCGCTTCGATGGGCAACTACCCCTGGGTACTGCTCGTCCACCCGACCGACCCCAATACGCTCTTCGGCGTCATCAGTTCGCTCTTCTACCGCTCGACCGACGCCGGTGCGACCTGGACCACGACCTCGCTCGGCTCGAACACCATTGGGTACGACCTTGCGCTGAACCCGCAGAACCCGCAGGTCCTCTACTCCGGCGGGTACAAGTACGATGGGGCGAATTGGCGCCTCTCCTGCATGAAGACCACGGACGCGGGCGCAACCTGGACCGCGACGCAGCTCGACACGGCCACGACGGCATACGGCTATTCGGTCGCCGTTGACCCGGTAGACACGACGGTCGTGTACGTCGGCGGCTACGCCGGCAGCGGCACCGCGTTCTACAAATCCACCGACTGCGGCGGCACGTGGACCAAGATTCCCTGGCCTGAGAATGACTACTACGTGTACTCGATTCTGGTCAGCCCGACCGACCACAACACGGTGTTTGCCGGCACGCTATATGGCATCTGCCGTTCGACCGACGCCGGCCTGACCTGGACAAAGCAGAGCACAGGCAACTACAACTACCGGATAGTCACCGTTCCCGGCCAGCCGAACGTGATGTACTCCGCCGGCTACTCGTATGTCTGCCGCAGCACCGATGCCGGCCTGAACTGGACTACGCTCAGCACCGGCATCCAGGGCACAACCGTGCGCACCGTGCTCACGGTGCCCGGTGAAACCAGCACTGTCTACTGCGGTTCCACCGCGGGCATGTTCAAATCCACCGACTACGGCGCGACCTGGAATGAGATTGACCACGGCATTCTAATCGGCTCGATACCGGTGGTAGCGATTGACCCGCGCCAGCCTGAAGCCCTGCAGGTCGAGTTCCGGGACAACGCCATCTTCAAGACGTCCGACGACGGCGAAAGCTGGGAACGCCAGCCCGTGGTCCTCTCCTGCGGCAACGTCTGCAACATCTGCTTCGAACCCCAGAACCCACAACACATCTGGATGTTCGAAGGCTCCGGCTGAGGCACCGCCGAGCTCTTCAGGAGCACCAACGGCGGAGCCGATTGGACAACAATTGAAAGCTGGATGAACGATGGCGGTTACGTAGCCGTCTCCCCCCTGGACTCCAACGTAATCTTCTGTACCGGCAACGTCTACCCGAGCAGCGAGTGGAACATCGGCGTGTCGCACTCATCGGATGGCGGCACGACATGGGAACACGACACGATTCCGCTGGGCAGCAATGGCTTCGCCGTCGCGTTTGACCCCTTTGACTCGAACCGGGTCTACGTCGGCGGCGACAGCGCCTACAACTACGGTTACCCGCAGTTCCTGATTACCACCGACCTGGGCGCGACGTGGACTGCAAGCCACACCGGCATGACCGGCCGCATCTGGACCCTTGCCGCCGACCCGACACAAGCCGGCGTGCTCTACTCCGGCACGTACCAGGGAATCTTCAAGTCAACCGACGCGGGCGCGAGCTGGACCGCAACCGGCTTCACTCGCGACACTCGGGCGCTGGTGATTGACCCGACGGATGGCAACACCGTCTATGCCGGAACCTACGGCAACGGCGTGTACATCACGACCGATGCGGGCGCGACCTGGAACCCGATGAACACGGGTCTGGGCAACAACAACATCCTCTCGCTGTCCCTGCGCACCGGCGCGGAAGTAACGCTCTTCGCCGGCACCGACGGCGGCTCAGTCTACCGCACGTCCATTACGACCGGAATCGCCGGACCTTCGTGCACCGTACACCGTGCACCGTTCACCGTTTCCCCGAATCCCTGCCGGGCGGCAACGACCATCTCGCTTGCCTCTCCGCTCACCGCTCCGGCATCGCTCGGCATCTACGACGCGTCCGGCAGCCTGGTCCGTTCCTTCAAGGTTCGCACTTCGTCCTTCGAACTTCGGACTTCGGGTTTGCCGCCGGGAACCTACTTCGTCCGCCTCAGCGCGGGCAAAGAAACCCGCACGGCCCGCCTGACTATCGTCAACTAGCCCGCTTCGACTTCAAGAGCCGGCTCGCCCTCTGGCGAGCCGGCTCTCTATTAGTGCCGGCCAACTCCGCCAGCGGTCTGACAATTCGGATTGGGTGTGGACTACGCGGCGCGGACTCTCAGCGCTTCCGGTATATCTCGCGACGGTGGCCAATCGAATGGACTATGAGAGTCTGCTCCGCATGGAGCACCTCGTATATTACGCGAAGGTCACCGACTCGAAGTTTGTAGAACCCGATCAGACTGCCACTCAAGGCCTCAAGCCGGATTGTGTCGTGGTTCGATGCCAGCCAGTTGATGCGTGCAACGACTCGTCGCCCGGCAGGTTTGTCGAGCCGCACCAAGTCCCGGGCTGCCGCCTCCAGAACGCGAACGCGCAATGCCACGGCTACCGGAGGCCAAGTCGCCGGACTACGTCCTCAAGCGGTTCACCCCGCTCGCCATGCGCTACCCTGCGCCTCTGGCGCAGGAGCCGCGCACGGACGGAACTTCTAATTGCGAGTCCGTCGTCAGGGTCGCCGAGCAGCTCAACCAACTTCTGCTCAATGGTGTCCCCGAGCATTTCCCGGAACTGGTCCTTCGTCATCCGAGCTACACTACTCATATGCCATGATACCGGAAGACCGTTCAGTGGTCAATACTCCTCCTGGGGTACACTCCTGGCGTACACTCATACGACGATGCCTTCACGTGTGACTGCCTGATAGAATGGCGTTATGTGTGTCAGGTCGGAGTCAAACTCGCTGCGCCCGTAGAGCACCGGGGAAAGCAACACGTGGAACTCAAGGTTGATGAAGAAGCACAGGTCACACACTGCCTTCTCGACTTCCCAGTCATACTCCTCCAGCACCACCAGCACGTCTATGTCGGACTCCTTGTCCGAGTCCCCGCGCGCCTTCGAGCCGAACAATCGCAACTCTACCAGCGGGAAGTCGCGGGCAAGGCCCTCCTTCAGCTTCCGGAGTGCCGCCGACTCATTGGGAGCGAGATTCCTCACGAGGACAGGCTACCGGTTCATGCCTGAGTGGTCAAGCTCTGCGTGTCTCGGCAGGAACTCACTTGGTACGCATCAGCGCGGGCAAAGAGACCCGCACCGCGCGCCTGACCATCGTAGACTAATCGGCGTCAACCTCCTATGCCGGCTCGTCACCTCGCGAGCCGACTCCCTATCACGGCCGTGCGGATCGCTGCTCTGTCTGTTTCTGTCGCGCGGGCGTGATGTCCCGGCCGAAGATGGCGAAGAGGATGGTGCCGGCGAGCCCGAAGCCGAAGGCGGTGAGGAAGTTGACCTGGGGCGAGATGTTCCAGAGGAACGCGCTGGAGAAAGCGGCCAGCGAGACAATGACGTCACGGATGAGATAGTACGTGCCGAAGGTGCCGGCCTTGGCGTGCTCCGGAGCAAGGTCCATGATGAGCGCCTTGCGCGTCGGCTCGCCGAACTCCTTGAGGCCACGGATGACAAATGCGACCGCCAGCATGGCGAACGTCTTCGAGAAGACCAGCACAAGTGGGAAGAGCGCGAAGAAACCGAACGTCATCAGCACGAACCGCTTCTTGCCGTACTTGTCCGCGAGCCACGCAACCGGCACGTAGACCAGCATCGCGGTCACCATTTCAATCGTCGTAAGGATGCCGAACTGGAACGGTGTGACGCCGTTGTTGTTCACGGCCCAGACGACGACAAAGGCATACGGTATCTGTTCGGCGAATCGAATCAGGATGTCGGACGCAAGCAGGTTGCGCAGGTCCGGACTGATGAGCTTGAACATGCCCCGCAGCCGCACCGGTTCTGTTTTCGCGCCTTTCTGGTCTTCGACGAAGAACCAGACGAACGCGATGGCGGCCGCACCCAGGATGAGTGCAACGATGAACGCCGCCCTGACCCCGGCGACTCGACCATAGCGCGCGATTGCCAGCCCGCCCAGCACCGGGCCAAGCGCCATCGGTATGCGGCGCACGAATGAGTGGAGCGTTACTCCCATCGCCCGTTTCTCGCGGCCCACGGCTTTCGCCACCATGCTCATCACCGCGGGCAGCGATACCGCGGTCCACGAGATGAAGAAGACCGCGCCCACCAGCACCGCCTGCCACGTCGGCACGAAGATGACGATGCAGTAGCCGAACATGGCGACGAGCGTGAAGAGTATCAGCGCTCGTTTGTATCCGAGCCGGTCGCTCAACCACCCGCCCGGGAATGAGTAGAGCGCGGAGAGCAGGTTGTCCATGCCGTTCAAAAAACCAACCGAGAGCGTGGAACCGCCGAGCGCGAGCAGGTAGAGCGGCAGGAACCGCTCCGCCATCTTCTCGCCGAGGCCGATGAGCACGACCATGGCGAGCATGGCCGCAATCGCGGTGTTCAGGCCGAGAAAGGCCCGGAGCCGGGCGAGCGTATCCCGCAACCGAGAGCCGCTACTTCTTCTCGGCGGCAGTCTTCAGACGAAGGAAGGCATACAGGGCGTCGTAGACCTCGAACTGGTGCTCAAGGTTCTCAAGGTCGTCCGGGAACCGCAGCGAGTAGCCGCGGGCGATGGCCTCGATGCCGGCCGCGTACGGATTCGATTCCTGCTGGCCGGTATCAGCAGCGTTGACGACCTCGGCCAGCGCGAGCAGGGCCGGGTCCTTCAACCCGTACTTCTCGATGATGGAAACGAAGCTGCAGTGTCCGTCCTGGTGGCCCAACTCCACTTCTTTCGCGTCGAAGGGAATCGCGCCCTCGCGGTCGGCGGCCTCCAGCACGCTGTCCGCAGCCACGAAGAGAAACTCCGCCTCGGAATCCACGAACCGGGCAATCAGCCACGGACATGCCACCCGGTCAACGTGCACGTGCGAACGGGTAATCCATTTCATCGGCTCCTCCTTCTCTTCGGTTCGGGTCCGGGCTCGAACAGCCGCTTCATGAAACCGGCCATCCTGCCGGGGTCGCGCAGACACTCCTCGTCTTCCATGAGCGCCGTCAAAGACCGGTTCAGCGCCTCGTCGGCGAAGACACCCTGTAACTCCAGGCCGGTCTCCTGTCCCAACTCGTCATAGACCGGCGCATCCGAAACCGCGCATGACGGCGAACGCGCCTTGAGAATGAACCCGTCCACCTTGTGCCCGGCCAGGAACCTGCGGCTGAACGAACGCATCTTCCGGGTCAGGTCCTTTCCGGTCAGTGTCTGCATGAGCCGAATCCCGGGCCTGGTCTCAACCAACCGTATCGGGAGTCGCGGCACTTCAAGGCCGATGCCGGTTTCCGGGCATACCGGTACGAACGTCACCAGCCGGCCGAGACTCAGCACCGCGGGCGCGAAAATGGCCTTGCCGTCGTACCGACACCGCTCGCCCAGCAGGCAGGCACTGACCACGACTACCGGCCGGGCACGCAGGGACTTTGGACCTTGGACTTTGGACCTTGGACTCTGGACTTCGGGCTTTGCGACGCGTCTCATTTGGCCGGGGCCGGAATCTCGGCGATGACGTTCAAACCCAGCGGCAGGCCGGCAGTGTCCAGTTCGAGCACGACCACCTGGTACTCCGCGTCGAACCGCTCATTCGCGTCGTCGGTGCGCACAGTCCGGCCACCGACGTAGGGCGACAACGAAGCAACTCTGCCCGTGCCCAGTTCGCGGCCGGTCTCCGAATTGACGACCTTGTAGCTGTCTCCCATCTTAAGCCGGCCCAGCCAGAAGGATTCGACGAACATCCGCGCCTGCTGCCGCGGCGACCCGATGGTTATCTTCGAGTCGTCGCCCGCAGCGAGGGTCTGTCCCAAACGCAGGTCGAGCTTATAGACGATGCCATCAACCGGCGCTTTGAGTGTCAGTTGTTCGAGCTGGGCGCGCGCCAGTTCGGCGTCGGCCATGGCCGCCCCGTAGTTGGCTGAATCGAGCCCGGCCTTGAGCAAGGCCTGCCGGAACTCCTGCTCGGAAATCCCCTTGGCGGCGAAGAGCCCGGCCGCGCGGTCGTATGCTTCACGGCTGATGGCGTAGGCCTTCTCGGCCGCGGTCGCGCGGTCGAACGCGGCGTTAACCTTGGCCTCCTCCACCGAACTCTCGAGCACGGCCAGCGTTTGGCCGGCCCGTACCGTATCGCCTTCGCGCGCGGCAATCCGTGCCACGCTGCGCGGCACCTGGGCGGCAACGTACACCGCCCCGCCCAGCGGTTCGACCGCGCCGTACACCCGGGCCGGTGCGTCGGCCAGTTTCGGCGGCACCGGCGCCGACTTGACCGGCGCCGACCGCTTGACCGAGAACCCGACAAAGAACACGACCAGGATAACGATAACCCAAATCAGAATGCTGCGCATTTTCTTGGCCACGTCAATTTCCTCCAGTCGGAGCCGACCTCGTATCATAGACAATCGCACCGTCTTCCATCTTCAGCAGCCGGTCAGCATACGGGAACACCCGCGGGTCATGGGTCACCAGCACGACCCCGCGCCGCGGGTCGCGCGACAGCCGCTTCAGGGTATCGAGCACGATGCGGCCGCTCTCGACATCGAGCGCCGAAGTCGGCTCGTCGCAGAGCAGCAGAATCGGGTCGCTGACCAGGGCCCGGGCGATGCCCGCCCGCTGCTGCTGCCCGGTGGAAAGCTGCTGGGGCCGCGACGAAAGATAGTCCTTCAATCCGAGTCCGGACAGCAGTTCAAGAGCTTTCTCCCGGGTCCGGGCCGAGACGCGGCCGCCCTGTATCGCCGTGCCGACCAGGACGTTGTCGAGCACGTCGAGCGCCGGGATTAGCGCCGCCTGCTGGAACACAAACCCGTAGTGCTGCCGGCGCAGGCTGGCCAGCCGGTCCTCGGAGAAACCCGTCACATCCTCCCCGCCCACGATGATTCTCCCCGCCGATGGTTTCAGGACCAGGCCCATGATCGTCAGTAAGGTGGTCTTGCCGCTGCCCGACGGCCCGGCCAGCACCGTCATCTCGCCCGGCAGGATATCGAGCGTCGTCTCCTTGAGCACGCGCCGCACGACCCGGCCATCCGTGAAGTCGCGCGCGACTCCTTCGAGCCTGAGGACCGGCGTTCCGGGAACGCCTTGACTTTGGATGCTGGACATCGGACTTTGGACTTCGGACTTCGGACTCTCCAAGAGGATGTCCATTCCTATCTGAATGCCGATGCGGGCTCAATCTTGAGCGCGCGGCGCAGGGCAAGGACCGAACCGAGGAAGCACAGCAAGAAGGTCAACAGCGCGTGGGCCGGCGGCAGCCACAACGGCAGGTTGGCCGGCAGCCGCGAACCCTTGACCCCGAACAGGAACCCGGCCAGCAGGAAGAACCCGATGAGCAGGCCGATGGCGCCAATGGTCAGCGCCTGGAACAGGATAATCGCGAACACGTCGCGCCGGCGCGCGCCCAGCGCGCGCAGCACTGCGAAATCGCGCTGGCGGTTGAGGACGTTGGTGTACATCGTCAGGGTGATAATGACGACGCCCACGAGGATGCCGATGATGGTCGAAAAACCGAAACTCGAACCGATGCCGGTATTGGTGAAGTTGTACACGCGGATATTCCAGGCGAGTTCGGAAACGGTCAGCACGGAGGCCTTGGGCAGCAGTTCGCGGATTTCGGCCCGCACCCGCCGGATGTCGACCCCCGGCTTGAGCTTGACCAGGATATTGGTGCAGCGGTCTGCCGAAATCCCGGTTATCTCGCGCGCCTTGGTCGAATTGACAAACACCACCGTCGGCCCGAATGCCCGCGACCCTTCGGTGTACCCGGCAATCCGGATGCGCTTGCCGTTTACTTCGACTACCTGCCCGACCTTGGGGTTGCCCAAATCCGCCAGGTCCAGTTTGTCCACGGTCGCGCCATCGTACTCGAGCAGTACGTCGCTGCTGCCCGCGGCCATCCGCCACGGCCCGCCCTCCAGCGCCGGCCGGGTCGTGCCGACAATCTGGACCGACTGCGACCTGCCGCTCGGCAGCTTGAGCTGGGCCCCGCTGTAGATAACCGGCTGCGCCCACTCGATATCCGCAAGCCCGGCCAGCCGGTCCACGTACCGCGCAGGAAGGTCGCCGGCCGTGCTGGTGTTGTTACTGTTCTGCGAGAGAATCCAGATGTCGGCCCCGCTGTTATCCACGAGCGCCGACATCAGGGTGAACAACCCGAACATCACCGCCAGTTGCTGGCCGACCAGGAACACGATAGCCACGACGCCCAGCACCGCGCCGGCCGTGGTGGACCGGTCGTGCAGGAGCATCCGGACGGCAGCGTGCCTACGCATTCCTGTTTGCCAGCGTCACTCCCAGGGACTCGGCGTCGGCGAAGTGAACGGCGACAGCGACCGCCGGCCCAGCCAGGACATCGGCCGCCGCAACCGCGGCTGCTCCGCCCAGAACGACGCCGAGCCCGGGCAGTGTCTTCTGTGCCTCCTTGACCAGCGCGCTCGCTGCCGGCAGGTTGGCGACCAGGGTCGCCGAGAAGAACGCGACGTGCGGACGGAAATCGACCAGCGCCTTCAGGATATCATCCAGCGGGGTTGACCGGCCGACAATGAACACCTCCCAGCCCTTGAGCCGCAGGCATTCGCCGACAATCTCCACGCCCAGCTCGTGCTCATCGCCGGGCACGCACGAGGCCAGCGCCTTCAGACCCACGGGCTTCGCCGGCTCGATACTGTCGAACAGCCGGTACAACACGTAGCGACAGATTTCGGTCGCCGCATGCTCGTCGGCCACGGAGATGCGTCCGGTTTCCCACAGAACACCGAGGTACTTCATCGCCGATAGCACGACCTCCTCCACGACCCGTTCCAACGGCAGCCCGGACTTGGTCAGCGCGAGAACACTTTCGGCCGCCTCGCGGCGCCGGCGCGCGAGCAACAGGTCGAGCAACCCCTTGGCCTCGGCCGACAGCGCCAACTCGGGCCGCCGGCTCTTGAGCAGCAGGCCGAGGTTGCCGCGCAGGCTATCGAGCGGCGCGGCCAGTTCGCGCGCGGACGCCAGCCTGATGCTACTCATGATGGCGACGCTCCACGCTTCGAGCATCCGGCCGAAGTAGCCCGGCCCGAACCCGTGCCGGCTCAGCATCGATACGAACCAGCGAGACTCCTCGGTCAGCCGGTCGAACAGCCCGAATTCGTAGACCGCGGCCAGCAGCCGACCGAACTCGCGATTAACGTGACGGGACAGCCCGAGCTGGTCACAGTTAATGCCCGCGCAGTGAAACTCCGCATCGAGCGCCAGCCGCTCGTCTACGGCTACGAGCAACTCGTCCAGCTTCGCTCGGAACTCGGCAGCAGCTTCGGCGGAGACCCGGTTTGCCATTTGCAGATGGATTCTACAGCATCACTCTTGCCGGTTCAACTGAAGCACGATCGAGAAGCCTTATGTCGCAGTCAACAACGGACCAGTTTGGCCAGAACCTCGGGCCGGTACGGCCCGCCGTGGGATGTCAGGATGATTGACGGCCTCAGGTCGAGCACCTTACGAATACTTGCGATGGAGTCTTCCCGGCTGGCGGCCCAGAACGCGATTGCCGGCGGGCCGAAGGCCATGTAGCGCGGCAGGACGAGGTCGCCGACAATCGCCTCGCCCGATTCCAGGAAAACCGACACCGAGCCGCGCGTATGCCCGGGCGTCCAGATGGCCTTGCCCGCGACTCCGTACGGACGTAGGTCCAGTTCGTCGTCGACAAGAATGTCCGGCTCGACGCAGACCGCTCTCGGCTTCGTGCTCGGCCGGAACATAATTCTGGACAAACGGCTCTCTGCCGCCGGCGGCGACATGCCGGTGCGCACGTGTTCAGCCTCCAGCCGGTGCACCGCAACCTTCGCGCCCGTCGCCTGTACGACATCGGCGAGGCTGCCGGTGTGGTCAGCGTGGGCGTGGGTGACGACAATCAGCCAGATGTCCAGCGGGTTGACCCCGCCGCACTCCAGTTGCGCGACAATCTTCATCGAGTTGCCCGCAGTTCCGGAATCGACGAGCACGTGCTTCTCCGCTCCCCTCACCAGGAATGCCTTCACGAAGCCAAGACCGAGCACCAACGGGCCAGACTGAACGCTATTCACAGTCAGATGCTACCCGCGGTCGCCCTGCATGGTCAAGGTTCACCGCTTGACTAGTTCCCACCTGTCGGCTAAAGTCTGGGCACGCGCCCGTAGCTCAGATGGATAGAGCGGCAGACTCCGGATCTGCAGGCCACGCGTTCAATTCGCGTCGGGCGCTCTTCTCATTTTCGATTGACGATTGTCGAATGACGATTGACCGAGTTCGTGCCTTGCGTCCTACCCTTCTCGAAAGGAGCCCCGATGGAATTCTATGAGGCCGTGCAGAAACGTCTGAGCGTCCGCTCGTACAAGCCAGACCCTGTTCCCGACGACGTCCTCAACCGCATCCTCGAAGCCGGCCGGCTCGCACCTTCGGCCAAGAACTACCAACCGTGGAAATTCATCGTCGTCAAGGACCCGGCAGTCCGCCAGGCACTCGTCCCGGCCTGCAGGGGCCAGGCTTCCGTCGGCCAGGCTCCGGTCGTCATCTGCGCCTGCTGCGTCATCGAACAGGCTTGGAAGGGAATGGGCGGCTACTGGTCGGCTGAGGCGGTCGACGTGACCATCGCCGTCGAGCACATGATTCTTGCGGCCACGGCTGAAGGACTGGGCACGTGCTGGATTGGCGCATTCCTGGAGGCCGAGGTCAGGAAGGTGCTGGCGATACCCGAGGGCGCAAAGCCGATAGCACTCACCCCGCTCGGCTACCCGGCAAGGGAGTCAAGACCGAATCCCCGCAAACCGCTGTCCGAGATTGTCTGCCACGACCGGTACGCCTGAAGCCTGCTGTCCGACCCGTCCGACAGGTCAGACTGGTCGGACGCCCTGAGCGTCCGGCGAGACTTCCCGCTCCATAATCACCGCGTCTTCCCCGTTCTCGTAGTACCCCTTGCGCATGTAGGTCGGAACGAAGCCGCGCTCGGAATAGAACTTCCGCGCAATCGTGTTCGACGCCCGCACTTCAAGATAGATGGACTCGGCCTTGCTCCGCCGGGCGAAAGCGACGACCTCTTCAAGCAGGCTGCCGCCGACGCCCTTGCCGCGCTCATCCTCGCACACGGCCAGGTTGGCAAGGTGGGCCTCCTGCGTGCCCCAAGCCACCGCGTAGCCGAGCACGACACCTTCGTCCTCGGCGACGACCGACAAGCCCTGCGGCCGGTTGATGTCTGAAAGGAAGAACGAACGGCGCCACGGACTCGCGAAGATGGCGCGCTCCAGCTCCATCACGCGGTCAAGGTCATCCTCGGTCATCGGCCTGATGGTCACAACAGAAATAATGCCGCGCGCCCGGCCCGTGTCAAACCAAGCCTAGCGCGTAAGCACGACCTTACGACAGCCAACAGCTAACAGCTTACGGCTAACAGCCCGGACGAAGTAGACTCCGGGCGAAAGCCCGGATACGTCATTCGCGCCGGGGCGCAAGTCCAGCACGTTCCGTCCAGCCACGTCCAGCAGGCAAGCGATTGGCAACCGGCGATTGGCAACCAGCGGTGGAGGCAGGAACAGGTTCTTGCTGATGACCGAAGCTGTAGGCCGTAAGCCGTTAGCTGTTAGCTGGCGGTTCTCCGCCACTCCCACCGCCGGGCTGTCGGCAATCACTGTCACACTCGAACCGTTGGTGTTGGCCACGTAGGTCCGGCCGTAGAGCGTCGTGAGCACTGCGACCGGGGTATAGTGTGCCGGGAACGTCGCCACGACGGTGTTAGTCGAGCAGTCAATCACGCTCACGTTGTCGTCCAATTCGTTAGCACAATAGACCTTGCCGTTGAACGAGTCGACCGCGAGAGCCTGCGGCATCTCGCCGACGGGAATGGTGGTGACTACCGAGTCGAGGATTGCATCAATCACGCTGACATCGCCGGAACCCGAGTTGGCGACGTAGACCAATGCCTGGTCAGGCCTGCCACGGTAACAGACCGCCGCCACCGGCGAAGTCCCGACCGGGTACGTCCTGACCACGCTGTCCCCGAGCGGGTCAATGACGCTCACGTTGTTGCTGCCGTTGTTGACGACGAGGAACGGCCGGCCAGGTTCACCGGCAAACGCGACCGGTCGGGTCCCGACCGGTATTGTCGCGCGCACGTTCAGCGATTCAAAGCCGATGACCGAGACCGTGTTGCTGTTCGTGTTGGCGCAGTATATCTTGCCGATGAATGATGGCGCGTACAGCGCGCGCGGCCCGTTGCCCACCGGAACGGTTGCGACCACGTTGCAGTTCTGCCCGTCAATCACGGTCACGCTGTTGCTGCCGTTATTCGCGCAGAACACATCGCCGTTCTCCCAGATGACCGCTTCCGGCCTGGTACCGACCGAGACCGTCGCGACCGCACTGCAGCTCTGTCCGTCAATCACCGTTACGGTGTTGCCGGCCCGGTCGGCGGTGTAGGCCCGGTGAATCTCGGGGTTGGAGCAGACCGCGGACGGATTGCGGCCCGTCGGCACGTTACCGATAATCGCGTCGGCCGCCGGGTCGATGACCGTAACCGAGTTACTCTGCTGGTTCGCGCAGTAGACGCGGCCGTCATGACCGGGCGAGCCGCCGAAGGCCAGCGCCCCGGGCCAGCAGCCGACTGCGACCGTGTCAATCGCAGTCATCGTCGCGGCATCAATCACTGAGACGTCGAGGCTGTACCAGTTCGCCACGTATACGCGGTTCGCAACCGGGTTGTAGCGCATCGCCCACGGGTAGTCGCCGGCGGACGCGGTGCCAATCACCGAATCGGTAGCGCCATTCAGCACGCTCACGCTGTTGCCGTACTGGTTGGCGCAGAAGACCCGGTTGTCCTGTGCGTCGTAGCAGAGCGCGGTGGGCCGGTCTCCGACCGCGACGGTGCAAATCACGCTGTCCCCTGCCCCGTCAATCACGGTAAGGTCATCGGTGTTCAGGTTGGCGCAGTAGACCTTGTTGTTCGTCGGGTTGTAACAGAGTGCGCGCGGCGTATTGCCGATGGGCAGCGTGGCGAGCACGGTATTGGTCGAGCAGGCGATGACCGATATCGTGTTGTCAATCGCGTTGGCGCAATAGACCTTGCCATTCATCGGGTTGTAGCAGGCCATGCGCGGGTTCGCGCCGACGCTGACGGTCGCCATCACCGAATCGGTCGCGCAGTCAATCACGCTGACCGAGTTGCCGAGCTCATTCGCGCAGTACACGCGGTTGTCGACGGAATCGTAGCAGACGAAGCACGCCTCCTCGCCGGTCGGGACCGTAGCGATGACCTCGTTGGTAACGCCGTCGATTGCGACGACGTTGTTTCCGGTATAGCTGGCCACGTAGACGCGGTTGTCGCGGGAGTCAAAGCATATCGAGTAGTGGGACCAGCCGATGCTCGGGCTCGCCACGACCTCGTTCGTCGCGCCGTCAATCACGGTCAGCGCGCCGTCGTAGTAGCCGACGCTGTATATCTTGTTGCTGGTGGGATTGTAGCACATGTCAATCGCGAAGTAGCCGGTCGGAGTCGCGGCCAACTTCTCGCCGGTCGCGCCGTCAATCGCGATGGTGACCTGCCCCTCCTGCCCGCCGACATAGACCCGGTTGTTCACCGTGTTCACCGCCAGACACCGCAGGCTCTGCAGGCCGCCGAACGAGTCCGGAAGCACGAACACAGTGTCCTGCCACTGCGCGGAAGCTGAAACCGCCAAGAACGCCAAGATCGCCAAGATGTGTCTCACTCAGTTCTCCTATCTCGTCACGATGACTCTCCGTGTTCGACCGGCCGGCAACTCTCGAATGAAGTAGATGCCCGCGGGCAGTCGGCTCACGTCGTTCGCACCCGCCCTGAGCGCCAGCACGGCGCGTCCGGTCGCGTCCATCAGTTCGCTTCTCGCCATTCGCCCCTCGCCATTCGCAGGCAGGAACAGCACGTTCCTGACGACTGAAGCTGTAGGCTGTAAGCTGTTAGCTGTCGGCTGTTGTCGCTCCTCGCTCTGCCCCACGACATCCACGCCGTGGGCGAGAAACACTCCGTAACCCGGGCGATGGTACGCCACAATGGGCTGACCGACCGAGTCAAACAGGACGTCTCCAACGTCAACACTCGTATCCGGCAGAATCGTGGTCACATGCCATCCGCCGTCGAGCCAGCGGTACTTGAAGCTGTCATTGACGTAGGCGATGTGGCATCGGTTGAGCCGGTCGACTGAAATCCGAGCGGCACGCACGCCGTCGTCTATCAGCGACGAATCCAGATAGAATCCCTGCCCTGAGGACGCGTGGACCTGGTAGCAGAACTCCTCCCGGCCCATCGTGTCCAGGTCCATCGACAGGCAGTCGAATCCCCACGCGACGCCACCCGTGCCCCATGACGTGTGCCAGCCGCTATCAGTCCTCGCGATCACGAATATGTCCTGACCGAATACGTCCGCAGCAAGACGATGAGCGGACGGCCACGCCCAGCCGTCATGGCAGAAGGCATGAAGACCGTTGCTCGGGTCAGCCCTGAGCCGCCAGCACGAATAGGAGTAGTTCATCGTCCCGCCGCCCACCGCCAGTGTATTTATCACCCATGACGTGTCAGTCCTGGCCGCGAACAACAAGGACCCCGTATCAAACACTATGCTCGGTACTCCTGACGTGTCAAAGGTCAGACATGGATTGTAGCCTCGCGCGAAGCTGTCTGGGGCCCAACCCGTGTCAGAGCGCTGGGCGAAGATCACTTGCGACCCACTGGTTGCGTAGGCGACGCCGACCTCATCGTGAGGGCCAACATCGAATGAGAAGGGCCTGGGGTATCCGTAGGCAGCAGGAATCGCAGGGGTCTCGAAGCGCCAGACGCCGCTGTCTCGCGATACCACACGTATCTGGCCAGACTGTTCGTTGTAGTATCCGAGATACAGCCTGCCGTCGCCCCCGCGCCTCGCGTGCACACCTGCGCCCCAGCCGGCCGAGTCAACCTGCTCGACGTCCCAGTGCTGGGCGAGGGCTGCTGCGACCAGTGCTGCCAAAAGCACGACGGATTTCATTGTTGTCTCGACAACATCCTAGGTCAGACTGCCGCGATGTCAAGCCGATGGAACCGTCGCCCATGCCACGGCGGCGTGGGCTGGGCGGGGGTGCCACTCCTGCCCAAGAAGACACAAGACTATTTCGTCTGCCAGAGCAGGGCAACACAAGATGGAGTCGGTGTCGGCCACGGAACCGGCGCAAGCCCGTGCCCGAGAGCATCCAATCTGCGCCGGAACGGGCCCGAAGAGCCTGAAGGCATGACGCGACGAGCCGGAGATGACCTAAGCGGCGGTATGATAGCATGTTAAGTGCTGCCAGAGCCACTCAAATCGACGCCCTGAGAGTCACGGTGCGAACCGTTCCCAGAACGGTTCCCGGGGGGACTCCAACGGCGAGGTCCAGTGCGAGCTGGTGCTCGTATCCCAAGGCGTCTTGCGGGCTCACAGCCCCGCCGGTTCTCGACGTAACTCGGACCGGCACTCGGCGGGGCATAGCCCGGCCGAAAGGCACGGTCGCTCTCGCGCCAACTTGAGGACGGACTCGCAAGCAGACTTACGGGCCGTCTTGCGGGCCGAATTCGGACGTGATTTGTGGACTCTCTCGGACCGCGAGTCGCGCCACACCAAGCCGGCTTCTTGACAGATAAGGACGCTCTGCTATCATCGAGACATGGTTCGGGCCGGAATAGTCTCCCTTGCCCTCATCTTGTCGGCAACGACGGCCGCTGCGCCGTTTGCGCGCGGCACCCGATTCGGCACCATCGGCGCGGACTACCGCTTCTCCTCCGGCGACCTTTACGCCT
>CAIVTL010000209.1 GCA_903908785.1 Caldifarciminota bacterium
CCTCGGGAATCACCGGATTGACCTTGCCCGGCATGATGGACGAACCGGCCTGGCGCTCGGGCAGCCGAATCTCACCCAAACCGGCCTCGGGTCCGCTGGAAAGGAGCCGCAGGTCATTCGCAACCTTGAACAAGTTGGTCGCGCAGGCCTTGAGCATGCCTGAGACCTCGACGAACGCATCGGCGTTCTGGGTCGCTTCCATCAGGTTCTCGGCGCGCGCCAGCCCGAGCCCGGTGATGTCACGGAGATGGTCGACTGCCGTGAAGATGTACTGCCGGGGCGCGCCCAGGCCGGTGCCGGTCGCGGTGCCACCGAGATTCACGACGCGGAGCCGCTCCTCGCACTTGGACACTCGCCACCGGTCGCGGGCAAACGCTTCAGCGTACGCCCCCATCTCCCGACCGAGCGTTACGAGAACCGCATCCTGCAACTCGGTTCGGCCGACCTTGACGACGTCGGCGAACTCCTGTTCCTTGGCCTGGAAAGCCTCCTGCAGTTTCACCAGCTCCGGTTCGAGCCGGCGCAGTTGCCTGATGGCCGCGACCTTGAGCGCGGTCGGAAAGGTGTCATTGGTGGACTGGTGCAGGTTGATGTCGTCATGCGGCGAAACCCTCGCGTAGTTGCCGTGCGGCTCTTCCAGAATCTCCAGCGCCCGATTGGCCAGAACCTCATTCACGTTCATGTTGGTGGACGTCCCGGCTCCGCCCTGAAGCGCATCGACCACAACCTGTGCGTCAAGCCGGCCCTCCGCCATCTCTCCGCACGCCTGCTCGATAGCGTCCGCCTTCTTCTCGTCGCTCTTCCACTTGCCCAGTTCGCGGTTGGCGCGCAGGCACGCCAGCTTGACCGCGCCGAACGCGTGTACCAGTTCCGGGTGTACCGGCCGACCGGAAAGCGGGAAGTTCTCAAGCGCCCGGACCGTGTGGATTCCGTACAAGGAGTCGGCCGGGACCTCCCTGTCTCCGAGCAGGTCGTGCTCGACCCTAAAAGCAGAGGTCTCGTTCATTGGTCGTCCTTATCCTGGCAATGCGCTCACGCACCGCGTCGCGTTTCTTCTCGTCGCCAATGAGCGCGAGTTCCCTTTCAATCAGGCCAAAGCCATCGTGTTTCGTCTCTTCGCTGGCGTAGTCGGTCAGGTACTCGGCCAGCGTCGTCAGCGCGTTGGGCGTGCAGTAGCGCTTGATGAACCCCGGAATCGAGAACTCCATGAAGTGTTCGCCGGTGCGGCCAAGCCGGTAGCAGGACGTGCACCAGCTCGGGATGTACCCGTCACGGATGAGCTCGCCCACGACGGCGTCGAGCGGCCGCGTGTCGTGCAGTTCGAACTGCTCGCGGTTGAGTTCCTGGCATTCGCCCTCACGGCACTCCTGGTAGGAGCCAAGTTCGAGGCGTGAGCCGGCGTCAATCTGGGAAACCCCGAGCTCCAGCCCTTCGCGCCGCATCTGCGGCGTCTCGCGCGCGGTGAGAATGAGGCCGGTGTAAGGAACGGCCAGCCGCAGGACCGCAATCACCTTCTTGAAATCCTCGTCCGAAACGAAGTGCGACCGGTCCAGCTCCACGTTCGAGGCGACGTTCACCCGGGGGAAACTGATCGTGTGAGGTCCGACCCCGAACCGCTCCTCAAGGTGAATCGTGTGCGCCAGCAGCCCCATCACCTCGAACCGCCAGTCGTACAGTCCGAACAGGGCGCCGATTCCGACATCGTCAACGCCCGCCTCCATCGCCCGGTCGTGACTCGTCAGCCTCCACAGGTAGTTGCCCTTGCGCGTGTTCGCCGGGTGCACGCTCGCATAGGTTTCGTGGTGGTACGACTCCTGAAAAACCTGGAACGTACCGATGCCCGCGGCCTTCATCACCCGGTAGCCGTCCACGTCGAGCGGCGCGGCGTTGATGTTCACGCGCCGGATTGCGCCCTTGCCCGCCTTGGTCGCGTAGGCGATGCGAACGACCCGCGCCATCTCCTCGGCCGAATAGTCCGGGTGCTCGCCCCAAACCAGTATCAGCCGCTTGTGCCCCTGACCTTCAAGGGCGACCAACTCCGAACGGAGTTCGTCGTCCGTCAGCGTCTTGCGGACGACGTCGCGGTTCGAGCACTTGAACCCGCAGTAGGCGCAGTTGTTGATGCACTTGTCCCCGACGTATAGCGGCGCGAACAGGACAATGCGGTTGCCGTAAACGTCGTTCTTCAGCTTCCGGGCCGTAACGAAGACTTCCTGCCACAGGGCCGGGTCTTCAATTCTCAGCAGTGCCGCAGTCTCGGTCGGGTCCAGCCGCTGCTTGGCCAGCGACTTGGCCAGTATCTCGCGCACGCGCGCCGGTTCCGGCCGCGCCGCTGCCAGCGTCTCCTCGATGCGCCGGTCGTCGATGAAGTCCACAGCCTTCAGCTCAGACGCTGCCGCGCTCACCTGGTCTTCGCTTCCACTTGATCCCTTGATCCCTCGATCCCTTCCTCTCCCTTTTTTCTCAGCGCCGCCTTCACGCTCACTCCCGGCAGCGCCCCAAGCCGGCCGGTCATCGCTCCGATGTCGTCGTTGGAACCGTCGACGATGACGGCGATAACCGACAGGTTCCGCTCGCGGTAGGGAATGCCCATGCGCCCAACCAGAATCCGGCCGTATTCACTCAGTATCTCGTTCACCCTGGGTGCGGTGTCGAGCCGGTTCTCCACGAATACGGCGACAACGCCCAGCCGGTGCTCACCGGCAGCATCTAACTCATTCATGGTCAATCTTCCTAGGTCGTAGTGTTAAGTTAAGTGCTAGTGGCTAATAGTCAGGAGCCGGAACTGCTACCTCCTAACTGCTAACGGCTAACTAGCTTCAGATGAAACATCCGTTCAGGACTCAGGCGATTTCGCCCTCGTCCGCGAAATGCTTCGATTCTGATTCCTCCGGGCCGGCCGCGCCGACCGGTCAGACGAAAGATGTTAATATGAAAAGCTCTATATGTCAACCGAAGGGGTCAAGGAATCGAGGATTCTAGGATTCAAGTCCGGACACTGGACCCCTCGAATCCTCGAGTCCTGGAATCCTATCCGAAGACCACGGAGTCGCCGACTGATGTTCCGGTTGCCGCAATGGTGCCGACGGGCAGTTCCAGGGTTCTTGCCCCGCGCCAGGCCCCGGCCATGCGGAACGGTTTCATGTTCCGCCTCAAGCCGACCACGCGGTTCTCGCGGTCGAGAAAGATGACGTCAATCGGGATGCTCATGAACCACGTGTGGACAGACGGGCAGGGGTCGATCAACATGCCGTAGCCGGGCGGCAGCGCGCGCCTGCCCAGAAGCCCTCGGGTGCGCGCCGACAGCGACCTGGCGACCTCCAGTTCAGTGGCCAGCGCGACCGCTCGCGTGGCGTTGAGTGCAGTGGAACTCGCTTGAGCTTGCATTGCCATAGTCCGCTGAGCATAGCAGCGGCACCGAGCTTGTCAAATGCACTTCCGGGCTGGGCATGCACGCAGCGGGCGGGGCAATGCC
>CAIVTL010000210.1 GCA_903908785.1 Caldifarciminota bacterium
CTGTGAGGCTGCTGCTCGCGACCCGCAACCGGCACAAAGTGACCGAGATGCAGCGGATGCTGGACGGCAACGGGTGGCAGGTTGTAATGCTCTCGGACCTTGAAGGCATGCCCGACGTAGAGGAAGATGGGGTTACGTTCGAGGAGAACGCCGCCAAGAAGGCTCGGAGCGCGGCCCAACGCACGAAGCTGTGGACGCTGGCTGAAGACGCGGGACTGGAGGTTGACGCACTCAATGGCGAGCCCGGAGTCCATTCGGCGCGTTACTGCGGCGAAGGGGCGAGCGACGCAGACCGGATGCGCAAGGTCCTCGATAGTATCATCGCGGTTCCGGATGAACACCGCACCGCGCGGTTCCGGTGCGTCATGTGTCTCGTGGACCCGTCCGGCAACGAGACCTGCTTCGAAGGCCGGTGCGATGGCCGCATCTCTCACCACGCGCGAGGCTCAGCCGGGTTCGGCTACGACCCGATATTCATGCCTGACGGACACGGCCGCACGTTCGGTGAGCTCGGCCAGAGCGTCAAGAGCCGAATCAGCCACCGGGCAGAAGCCATGCGGCAGGTCATCGCTTTCCTGCAGTCCCGCGCCCGGCTGGACGGGCAGGCCCCTTACCCGCAGAAGCCGGAGTAGAACCGCCGAGACCGGCAGGAGAGAGAGCAAGGGATCGAGAGACCAAGGGAACGAGTGAACGGAAGTCGGACACTGGAAACCGGCAACTGGAAACTGATAACTCGCGCGCAGCGCGTGCGTGTTGACTTCTATCCTCTGCGCGCCTATATTAACGCCGAAGCGAACAGCGACCGCTGGTTCGGGTTCGGTCACTAGACCACTTGAACACTAGGTCACTGGACCACTTCCGTCCTTCGGGGAGTAGCGCAGCCCGGTTAGCGCACCACGCTTGGGCCGTGGGGGCCGCTGGTTCAAATCCAGTCTCCCCGATTCTGGAGAGGAGTTAGGGGCTAGGGATTAGGGGTTGGGGTCGGGGTTCGGTTTGCGACACTCGATCCCTTCATCCCTTGATCCCCTGGTCTCTTTTCGTTACGCGCCTGTAGCTCAGGTGGATAGAGCATCGGATTTCTAATCCGATGGCCGGGGGTTCGAGTCCCTCCAGGCGCGCTGCATTCAGGTTGCCTGCGAGCCACGGGACGCAGGCAAACGGGCTGGCGGCCGCCCGTTCCGGGCTCTTCAGTCCGCGTCCTGCGTTGCGGTCAGGCTGTGATTGAGTCGGAAGCTGGGACGGTCGGACTCACGGCCAGGACCGGCTTCGTTACGATCCAAGCCGTGCGACATCCCGCGCAATACATCAGCGTGCCGTCCGGTTGCTTGCAGACCGGGCAGATCCCCGCGTCCGGCCGACGCGGCGGTGACACGTCGATTGGCTTGACTCGGGGATTGAGTTGACAATCATGATACAGGCGATACTCCGATATCGCCCGGCCTCCACACACGGGGCAGATTTTCTCTTTCGTCACTTCGACTCCTAAGCTTGTGGCAGATTCGGGGTGTCGTCGCATCATCCGGCCGCGGTCTGCGGGAACACCGTCACCGTTTTGCAGTTGAAGCAGTACAGCGTGCGCGCGTCGATCAATGTGGATAGATGCGTGAGAACGCTGGTACATCCAGTCGGCCGCGGAGTCGGGGGAATCAGGGGATTCATCCCCATGACCAGCCCGTCGGGGCACGGCACCGGGGCAGGTTTGCCGGTGTTCGGGTCTGGGTCGGGGGCAGGGCTCTTCACCACGAACCAGTTCTGGTTCCCAGCCGAGCACCTGTGGTAGTAGGCTGCGGCAGTCGCAGCGCTGCCGCAGCTTGGGCACGGATAAGCCACTCCAGCCTCCTCTTTGGTGGCCGGCTATGCGGGCCACCGGTTCAAATGGCGCCATCGGACTGCAGGGGAATCCAGGCGCGGCACAGTCGAACGGCCCGGCCACATTCCGCGGCCGGAGCGACCACCGCCGGCTGCCTGATGCTTCCCTGCGGAAGTATAGAACCCCTGTACCCCGTGTCAAGTGTCGGCGGATGGTTCTTTTGTCCGGCCCGGCCGGCTCAAAGTCGGACTGCCGCATGAGTTGACAGTCACTGCCGGCGTAATAAGATGAGGGCGTGCCAACTCCCACGGCTGACCCCGGAGACAAGGAAGAAACGCTTTCGTCACTGCTCGTCTCGGGCCGGTCACGGACCGAGGATTTCCGAGCCATGTTCAAACTCTGCGCCGAACTGTACTCGGTTTCGTCAGCGAAGGCCGAGGTCTGCCTGAACACTATCCTCACGGCCGCGTTCAAGGCCGGGCATCTGCAGGCGGTGTGCCTGGCTCACCAGCGTTTGGCCGAGGTGCTGCGAGACCGCGGGGACTATACCGGCAGCATGGTGCAGGCGCACGAAGTCCTGACGTCGGCTCGTGCTTGCGGCGAGCCGCGATACGAGGCGTCGCATTACTTTCTCGTCGGTCGTGTGCACGAGGCCAACGGCCGTCACGTTGAGGCCCGGGTCAGTTATGAGCAGTCCCTCGCCATCTACCGTCGTATCGGCCACGTGGAAGGCGAACGGGCGGTGTTAAACCAGCTCGCCAACCTCGCATGGTGCGAGGGCCGGCCGGGTGAGGCGCTTGAGCGGTACCAGCGTTGTCTCGAACTGAGCGACGAGTCGACTAGGGACGAGGAACGCGCGGCCTACCAGCAGAACGTCGGGGATGCGCTACAGGCTCTTGGTCGGTGGGAGGATGCGGTTGAGTCGTACCACCGCGCACTCTCTGTTACCGAACAATCGAGCTCCGACATGGTCCGGACCGTTAGCCGCTGCCGGGTGCTCGATTCGTTAGGTGAACTCCTCGCGCGGCGCGACCTGGTTGACCAGGCGATTGACGCCTTCGAAGAGATCGTCAGCGCGGCCGAGAAGTCGGACGCAGTGCGCTCGAACGTGCTGGCCCAAGCGTTGGGACATCTCGGGGACGCGTACCGGCGACAGGGGAACCTGGCCAAAGCAGAGAAGACCTATCGGGTCGGGTTCGAGGTTACCGCGCAACTGAACGACCGGGTGAGGAGGGCCGGCATTCTCTGGCGGGCGGCTGAGCTGGCCCTCGCGCAGGGGCAGCTATCCGTCTGCCAGGAGTTGACTGTCGAGGCCATCGGTCTGGCCAAAGAAATTGGCCTGACGCTGGAGTTGGCTGAGTCGTGGCGAGTCGAGGCGTTGCTCCATGCCGCACGCGGTGAGCCGCAGAGCGCACGGGATTGCTTCGAGTGCGCCCTGCGGGTGTTGGAGGCGCTGGACGAGGGTTACGAGTTGGCCATGGTCCGATTCCACTTCGGCCGGTTCCTGATAGCTGCTGGAGACCGCGGCGCAGGGGATGGTCATCTAAGAGCGGCGGCTCGGGTGTTCCGAGGCTTGGCGGTCGTGCCTGAAGTCGAGGAAATCAACCGGCTGCTTTTTAGCGAGGAGCAGGCCGTAGACCCGGACATGGCCTTGTTGCATGCGGTCTCAAGGCTGGCGGCGTTGGGACTGGACCCACGACGTTACCTCGAACAGGTGCTGAAAGTCATCTGTGATGGTACGCGGTGCGACTCGGGCGCAATCCTGATTGACCAGGTCCCGCAGGTAACGTTTGGCAGGCCGGACCTGGTTATCCCCGGACCGCCGGAGAACGACTCCGGAATCACCAACACCTCGACCGAACTGAGCTGGGGCGTATGGAGGAGCGGTGCGTCCGTCGCGCGGCTGTGCATGCACCGGTCGGTCCCTGGTCGAATCGAGCACAGCCGGTTCGTGTTCGAGGCGGTAAGCAGCCTGTTGGCACCGGCGTTCCAGCGGTTGGCCGCAGTCGCGAGACCGGCCCGGCCGGCGACAGTCGAAGGCCTGAAGTACGGCGGTGTCATCGGCCGGAGCCGCCCGATGCTCGAAGCACTGTCGATGGCCAGGCAGGCGGCCGATACTGACGTTTCGGTGTTGATTCGGGGCGAGAGCGGCACCGGCAAGGAACTGCTGGCGCGCGCGCTGCACGATTCCGGCAAAAGGGCCGGCGGGCCGTTCGTGGTCGTCAACTGCGCGGCGATGTCCGAGAGTCTGCTGGAGGCGGAGTTGTTCGGCGTGGAGAAGGGTGCTGCCACCGGCGTCGCGGCGCGCAAAGGCAAGTTCGAGCTGGCCGTCAGTGGCACGGTGTTCCTCGACGAGGTCGGCGACATTGGCCCTTCGCTCCAGGCGAAGCTGCTGCGGGTGCTGCAGGAGAGGCGGTTCGAACGGGTCGGGGGCCGGGAGTCGTTCGACTTTGACGTCCGGGTCGTGGCTGCAGCCAGCCGGGACGTTATCGAGATGATTGCTGCACAGCAGCTTCAGCCCGACCTCTACCATCGGCTGAACGGGGTCGAACTCCTGCTGCCGCCGCTGCGCGAGAGGAGAGAGGACATCCCCGAACTGGTACAGCATTTCATCGTGACCTGCAACCAGCAGTATGGCCGCAACGTTAGGGGGGTAAGGCCCGAGGCCCTCTCCAGAATGGTCGCTTACTCCTGGCCGGCCAACATCCGGGAACTCGGACACGCGGTTGAACGAGGTGTGATTGTGGCCTCGGGCGACACTATCGACATCAGGGACTTGCCGGCATCGGTTGCCGCGGCCGGAGCTGCCCCAGCGCAGTCCCGGGACGTTCGGAAGGCCAGGGGGAAGGCGCAGTGTATCAGGCGTCCGCGCCCCCCGACCCCGGCCGACGACTAGCCGACTGCGCCGGGTCCGACTCTCCGCACGGGTTCGGGTTCTATCGCCGAGGTCCGCCGGCGCTAGTTCGTCAGCGCGATGACTATGCCGGTGATGAGGAATGCACCCAACGTTCCATAGATGCACGCCGGCGGGGTTCGAAACTTGCCGCTCGGGTCGTATCCGGGCGAGGTAATCCCGAAGCTGAAACCAGCCATGTAGAGCGGGCCGAGGTCCTGCGTGAAGACGGCCGTCACTTTGCCGTTGCCGACAACCCGGAAGTAGGAACTGCGAAAGAGCATCACGCCGCCGCTTGCGACCAGCGCCAGGCCGTCGTCTTCCCGCTGGGGCAGGGGATAGTCCGGCGTGAGCTTCACACGATGAACCCCGATGCCGCCGCCGACAAACGGGGTCACGTCCGTGCCGCTGAACAGCTTGTGCCCGAGCAACTCAAAGTGCACATCCTGGAGACCCTGCTTGCCCCGGATGAGGCCCATCTGCCCCATGACCAGGTACTGCGGCGTCTCATACGTGACCGCCGCCTCGATAGTGAAGAACATGGTCCCCGGGTCATAGCCCAGCCGATGGTAGATGGGGAAAGTGTAACCGGTGGAGAACAGGATTGAGCTGGCCGGCTCGCGGCTCTTCAACTCGGCGGCCGTGGCCTGGCCCGTTTGCAGCGTTGCCGCGTAGGGCTTGCCCGCCTTCAGGGCAGCGGCAATGCGCTCGGTGACGATGTCGAGTTCCGACTCTGACTCGACGGTCACGCGGTCGCTCAGCACGACAGTGCCATTGGCTGCCACGAAAAGCCTGTAGGTGACGAGCAGCTTGCTGCCGATTCGCGTAATCGAACCCATGAGAGCCTGCTGGACGCCGAGGGCTCTGGCAATACTCTCCGCGGCCGCGACGCTGTAAGCCTGTGCCCCGGTCGGCGGCGCAATGACGTCGAAGGCTTTCGTTTCGGCCATGCGGTCGCGCAGCAGGCTCGCCACGACCTTCGTGACGCCGGTGTCGACCATGACCGGCTCGAATTCAAACACGACGGTCCTGGGTTGCGCAGCAAGCACGGCGAACCCGGCAAGAACGAGCAGGAGTACTTTCCCATCGGTTGTCATTTTGGCTCCTCTTCTGTATGGTAGAGACTAGCGGAGGCTTGGACCTGTGCGGGCGCATCCGCCCGACCTCGATTCGTGTCGTGGACAGTGATGCTGAGCTCCGGCGACCAGTCCGAGTACAGGCCGTGGGCGTCGAGCGCGCGCACCCTCAGAGCATAGGAGGTGCCGGAGTAATAGGACC
>CAIVTL010000211.1 GCA_903908785.1 Caldifarciminota bacterium
CGGACACCGAAGCGGTCAAGGGCCTGAACCACCACGGTCTTGACTTGTCCGGCCTGAACGCCGCGCAAAAGGCGTTGGAAGTCGGGCCGCTTGTGGGCCTTATCCCGGCTCTCGTGGTCCTCAAGCCATTGGTCGATTTTGAGGCCGGATCGCTGGATCGCTTCGCGCTGGCGGAGCGTGTCTTGTTCGTCGGTGCTGCATCTCAAATAGGCAACGGTAGGCATGATGTCTGTTCTCGGGGTGTAGTTTCCACATTAGCTCCAGGGCCACGGAGAAGTCAAAGGCAGAACAAGAGACTTCGGGCCGAAGAGCGTTTATACGCTCGTGTGAAAGTACCCTCGCCCGCCCCGATCCCACTGACCGGGGCGGCACGAGGGCACGCCGCACTACCATCGCTTCCCAATCGGTCCCAAGCCGACCAATGCGGGCGAGTGGGTGCGGACGGCGAGGTACTCCGGGTGGGACAACTTCGCGTGGTCGAGCTTGCCGTTGGCGTCGAATAGTGCGGCAAGGTGGGGAGCCCCATCGCGGAGACGGGTAACGGCCGAGGCGAGGGGAACGACTTGGCCGCCCACGATGGCGAACGGCATCGGGCCGGCAGCGGTCTGCTCCTCGAAGGGCTTCAGGATTTCCACGACGGCCTTCGCGTGGAGCGCCCCTTGCTCGGTGGCGATGCGGACGTTCCGCTCCGCCGGGGTTTCGGGATTCTGTGGGAACATAACACAACTCGCTTTCAGTGGCTCAAGACTTTGCGGTGCCCACGCGCGAACCACATACACGGGGCCACGAGGATGTTGCCGCCTACACGGCGGCAACCAATCAAGTCTTCGACGATCCGCTACGAACGCACTTCCAGATTGCCGGGTCGAGCCTTCGCAACGAGGGCACCATCTCTCGCCGCACGTAGGCGACGGAGGGTGCCCATCGGATATAGGACCGCAAAGTACGAAAATCGACCGGGCGTGCTTCCTTGGTCAGGTTGTCAATCACGGTGTTGTCGAGCATAGGGCGTTCTCCATTGGTGTCGAAAAGAATCCTCGACCATAAGCATCGAGAAGGTTTGAGATGCCGTGATCCAGGGAACTGCCCTGGATCATGGCAGCGCAGAGCAGAAGACTACTTGCGGCGCTTGGGGGCCAACCCGATCCACTCGGGATGCTCGTCCCGGAGCTTGAGATACTCGGGGTGCGTCATGTGCGCCCAGTCGATCTTCGGCGGCGTGGTCGGCGCGGCGGGCTGGACCGGCACGGGCTTCTTAAACAAGTTCTCAAGGTCTTTAGTCTGTTTCAAGTGGCCGACGGCCTCTGCGGGCGTGAACAGAACCTCCTGTCCCTTTTCGTCGGTCTTGACGATGCGGACCATATTCTGTCCGTTGACCTCGATCAGCTTCGCGGCTGGCATCAGGTAGGGCATGAGTTGGTCGGCGTTGAACGCGCCGCCCCTCTCGGCGGCCTCACGTAGCTCGCGCTTGATCGTTGACTCGGCGTGGAGCCGCTCGAACTTCGCGGCCCGCTCTTCGGTGTCGGCAGCTTGCTTCTTCAGTTCTTCGATCTTGTCGGACATGATGTTCTTCCTTTCGGACAGGGGTTAGGAGTGAATCTCAGTTGCATACACGTCGTCGCCAATCACCGGGATTCCAGCATCCTTGAGCGCCTGGATAAACTCGTCTTGGGTGATGCGGC
>CAIVTL010000212.1 GCA_903908785.1 Caldifarciminota bacterium
GATGATGCCGAAACCCAGCATCACCACGACCAGGATTGCGAACAGCACAGCGACCGACCGGTTCTTGAGATTCACTGGAACTGTATTTGACTCCGCAGGACTAGCCCCCGATTCCTAGCCGCGCCCGCTGTCCGCACTTCTGCCATCTGACATCTAACTTCGTCCCTTGCGCTCGTCCGCCACCCTATCCCCTCATCCCTCTTTCCATTTCTCTCTTCCCTACATGCGCACGACCGCTTGTCCGCCGCCGCGGACTGCAAACCGGCACCGAGCCGCTCGCTAATCTGAAATCACCAATCTACAATCTAGAATGCGATGGCGCCGCGCCCGGCTCTCGCCGGACTTGACCACGTTCAATCTACAATCGTGAATCTAGAATGCTATGGCGGTAGCTGATTTCGAGGGCCAGACGGACGTTCTGCTCGAACTTCCGCGGGCCACGATCCAAGAGTCTCTCGTTTGTCCCCGCAAATAGAGACAATCGCTATGCGACGGTCAACAATCTACAGTCTTCAATCCGGCATTGTCAAACCCGTCTGCCCTCCACCAAATCGCTGAATCACTTGAGCTCCCCAAGGAAACGCTGAACCGCCTCGTAACCGTTCCTGCGCTCCAAGTCCCAGTCCGCGGAGCCGGCCTGCTCAGGCAGAAGGAAGTTCGCCAGCCCGACCGGACCGACCGCGTCCATCGCCTGGAACGACGTCGCCAGCTTGCCGATGGCCTCCTGCAGGACATCAAGCGCCAGGAACGGTCTGACCTCGGCCGCGACGCTCGCCGGCCCGGTCTTGTAGTACCGCAGAACCGAACAGATGTCATACGCGTCCTTGATACGACTCGGGTCACCGGAGAACGCCAAGGCCTTCGTCGTCAGCACCGCTGCCGGCCCGGCGACCGGAAGGCTGACCTTGTGCCTTGCCCGGCTTGGCATCACCGCCTCGACTTCAAAGGCCTCGTTGTTCCGGAACGCGACCTCGCAGCCTCTGGTCTTGAATGCCAGCACGTCCTGCACCCGTTGATGTCTGTGCCCGCTGTCCGTTCCACCCGCCATCGGCGCAAGGAAGTCCACGTGAATCACGTTCTTCCCAACCGGCTTCTCGAGGCTGAACTCCAACGGCTGTCCGGTCCGGCTGAGCCTGGGACTGAACCCGGCGCGCTCCAGCTTCTGCCGGATTCCCTCGTACACTTCTGCCAACCTGGGTAGCTGCTCGAAGTCCAAGGCCACGTCTATGTCAACCGACCCGACGTGCGCGAACTCGACGCCGGCCGGCTTGTACCGCTCAGTCAGCAGGTACGGTGGCCAACCGCCCACCAACACACAGTGCCTCCTGTACTCAGAAAGCATGGCGAACACCTCAACCAGCGCGCCCTTCGACACCTCGACAATGTCAGGAGCTTACGCTCGGCGGTCGTTCACGTGCTAGAACTTCAGAATCTTCTCTCGCAGAACCGCGGCCTGCTCCTTACCTCGGGCCGGGTAATTCACCAAATCAAGATAGAGCTGGACGTTGCCCACGACGTTCAGGCCCTCGATGACCTGCACGGGGTTGAGAACCCCCTCATCATACGGCCGTATCAAATGAACGTTGCCGCCGGATGTCACCGGCTTCAGCCCCGCAGCCTCAGCAAATGTGGCCGTGTCGCCAAGCAGGTACAGATGCACATGTGGCGTGCGCACAAAGGACGCAATCAGGCTCGCCCCCGCGAAAAGAGTGAAACCGTAGCGCGCTTTCACCCTGCCGGCGCTGCGTGCCAACCGTTCCATCAGCTCGCGATATGACGGCTCGTCCGAGTAGTACGTCTCGACGGTATTGTCGCGCGCAACAACGTATGCCGAAGCCCAGCGGTCCAACAACCCGGCCGGATTAGGACCCTCATGCCCATCTTCGTTGGCCCGACGTACTCCTCGCCGGTCTGCCGCTCGACGACATTGTACGCCAGTCCCAGACTCACCTTCGCGGCGTCTGCAAGCTCCTGATACTGCCAGGCCCGGTCCGGATTCTCCAAGAGAATCCTCAGCACCCGCGTGGCCTTGGGAGAAAACAGGGCCTTCATCTCTCGCCGCTGTTGCTTCAAGCTCCGGCTGCTTTCCTTCAGGACAAACCCATCCTCAAGGAACAGACCGATGTTGCCCACGGTGTCAACGTAGCTCACGCCCTCTTTTCGGCACAGCGCGCGGCCCGCCGGTCCAATGTACGGGGCGACAATGAGCGGCCTTCCTCGCGGCATCTTGGCGGCCGCTTCCTTCAGGTACGAGATACTCGAACGCAGGAACCTCGGCTGAGAGCTCAGCCGCGCCTCTGCCACGAATACATTCTTGGTGAGCTTCAGGGAAACAATGTCACCGGTTCCGATACCCCTGGCCCTGTTCCACTGGCCCTTGAGCCTCTTACCAACTTGGATGATGAATACTGCGTCCGGCCTTCGGCTCCTGGCCAGCCGTGAACCGGGCTTCACCTCAAACGCCAGAGCCTCCGGCAACCCGGTCGCTTCTTGCAGGATGCCCAGTGCCCGGTTCAGCAGTTCTCGTTCTTTCACTATTTTGGCCTTTTCAGCGTTACGCTGAAAATAGGGAACGGCTGAAAAAGTCAAGCCTGCCGGCGGCCGTCCGCCAATCTAGAATCTCAAATGTGTCTGCCGGTCAAGGATAAGCTGGGCTGCGCTTGCACGGCCCTTCGTTGATGCTTAACCCCAGTTCACTATAATGAACCGCGTGGTATTGGTCCGCTACGGTGGTATCGGGAATGTGTGAAGAATGCACGAGAGGCTGGCGAGAGGGACGAAATATAACCGGACTACTGAATTCAAACACTGCCACCGGCCACTGGACACTCGCGGCAATTGGTCGCGGCGGACGGTCAACCGCCGCCGGTACTCGCGATGCACCCTGCTCGCTTCTTGACTCCGACCCCCGCCCGCGCTACATTGACCGTGTATGCCTGCCCGAGCGCGAACCGCCCTCCCATCCCAGAAACGGTGCGTCATCATCGGTGATGTCCGTGAGTCGCGCCTGCTTGACAATTGGACGCGAGTCTTCAACCGGATCCAGACTCACCTGGTAGAAGCCAACCGCAGATTCGCATCGGACGTTCTCATTAGCTTCGCCCCGACCGTGGGCGACGAGTTCCAAGGCGTTCTCAGGACCCCGCTCAAGGCCTACGATGCTTGCCTGATGCTCCGTTCCGGCATCCCGACGCGCCTCCGCATAGGGATCGGTATTGGTGCCGTAGAGAGACACTTCGCTAGAGACAAGGGCATGAGAGGCACGGCGTTCTACCGAGCACGCGCCGCGATCGAAGCCTGCAAGAAGCTCAATCGGGCCACGCTGGTCAACTCGGCCGCCGAGCCTTCCTCGACCGACGTGGCCATCAACTCACTGCTGCACGTCGCCGCCACCCTTGAGGAACGCTGGACCCCGCGCCAACGGCAACTGCTCGGCTTCTACCGTGAAAATCCCAACTGGTCCTATGACCGTCTCGGGAAGCGATTCCAGGTTACGAAACAGGCCGTGTCCCAGATCCTCGCCGCCGCCGACTGGGATACGTTCCGGGAAGCCGAGACGGCCATCCGGACGCTCCTCGGTAACGATGATGCGCTGAGGCAGGCGGTCAAGCTTCAGGGCTTTACTTCCAGAAGTAAAGCTCCCAGGGTTTACAGTGATTGACACCATATCCTCGCTCTTGTACTTGGGCGCGTACGTCATCGCCGCGCTGGGCGGGCACGTGGTTGTGCGCTGGGTACTCAGACTCTGCCCGCTGCCGGATGGAAATGGCTACCAAGGCCTGAGACGCGCGGGGACGGTCATCGGCGTTCTCGAGCGTCTCTTCACCGTGACGCTTGTTCTTCTCGGACAGTATGCGGCGATTACGATTCTCTTCGCAGCCAAGTCGATCGTCCGGTTCGGCGAGGCCAAGGAACGCCGCTTCGCTGAGTACTACCTGGTCGGCACGCTGGCAAGCATCCTCTTCGCCCTCCTGGCCGCGCAGGCCGCGCTCAAAGTCGCGCAACTACTCAGGCCCTGAAGCTCGCCGAGCGCCCACCGACGCCCGGCCCGCCGCGCCGCAAACCGCAAACCGCCATCCACTATCCGCCTTTCGATGTCCGCTACTGAAGACTTCAAACCGGCGCCGAGCCGCCCTGCTTGCTCCGGAACCTGCCCTGAGCATAGCCCAAGGAGTCGCGAAGCGTCAACGAAGCGAGAGGGTCTCGCTTGTCTGGCAACTCGCGCGCACGCGCGCGGGGCGTCAACCTATAGGCCGGTCGTACGCCCCGTGAGCACCGACCCAAAACCAAACAAGCCCGTCCGGTGCTTCCACGGCCACCGCGCGATAGCGCAGCCCGACGCGAACCGACCAGTAGCGGCCGACCTTCTTGAGATGCAGCGACGGATGATTGGGATCGGCCTTCAGCAGTTCAAATGCCCGGTCGGCCAGATTCCGGACTGATTCAGGCAGGGAGTTGTAGCAGCGCCAGTGATCCGGCGCGGCGTGGTGGGTCAAAGCCTGGTTGACTCGCCGGCTGCGTGCGCGCGCAGGGCGCGCTCGGCGTGCTCATCGAGTCTGCCGGCCCGAACGTCGTCTTCAAGCTGACGGTCCCAGGCCCGCGCGTCGAACTCCGCGAACCACCCGCGGAGAACAGCGAGCTCGTCGCCGGTGAGTTCCTGGATGTCACGCTCGATTGCTTCAACTTTGCTCATGGCTTCGAGTCAAGAATAATGGGAGGACCGGCGGGTGTCAAGTCCAGTCGCGGCCCCCGCCGACACTCGACCACTGGACCACTTGAGCACTCGTCTGTCACTGCAAACTGCAAACCGGCGCCGCGCCGCCCGCTAATCTAAAATCAGCAATCTAGAATCTAAAATGGTATGGCGCTCCGCGCCCGTGGTTTGGGATTTGGGGTTTGGGATTTGTGATTTCCCGCTGCGCGGGCCAAGGGATTACCCGGCAGGATCCAGGAGCCGCACTTGCCGGTCGCTATGTCCGCAAGCCGCCTTGTGTCCTTCATCCCGAACCGCTTGGCGAGCGCTTTGGTACATCCGTGGGGAACGCACTCGAACGTCTGACCGCACCGATGCATCGTCACCTTTGGCAGTTTCGCGTAGGCGCGTCGAATCGCCCGCACCCTGGCCGGGGTCAGCCCGCGCAGCTCGGCCGACACCTTGACCCGGGACCCGTCTCGGATAGCCCGCCACGTTCTCTCGCGCGCTGTCGCCAGCGCCAGGTGTCGCGGGTTGCAGCAGGGGCGACCGTCAAGCTTGTGGACCACGAGCATTCCCCGGGGGATTGGCCCATGTTCGCGTTCGTATATCCGCCGGTGGACATACCGGGTGCCCTGGCCGAAAAACCCGTAGCCGTTGACCTTGTGGCCCAACCATGGCCAGCACTCGTCATCACCGCGGACGTCAACCAGTGCGACGAGCCGGTCGATGCCCCGGCGCATTATCACGTAGAACGCACTTTCGGTCGTGACGCCGTAGCTGGATAAACGGGTCTGCCTGGTGTTGACCGGCTTATGGGGCAGTTGGGCCTTCAGTTGACGGACGCGCTCACGCGATACGCCGACCGCCCGGGCAAGGTCGGCTTCGCTGTAGCGGGATGCCTTCTCGCCCAACGCGAGTATCCTGTCGAGCGCTAATGGTCTACTCATGCCTCGGAAAAAGAGGGACGATTCCCGCGTCTCGAGCCTCCATCAATAGCGGAAGAGACTCAGTCTTCAACATCAGTGGATTCTAGGACTCGCGGGCGCAATTGTCAAACCAGCGGGTTGAGTCGCCGGATGGCACCTGCTGGAACAGAGCACCCCAAGACTCAAAGGCGAAAGCTCTCGTCATTAGTCCTTTGGACTTAGGACCTGCGTCCTCGCCATGGGGCTTAGGGTGAATCGGAAGCCGGACAGGGCCATCTTGCCTATCTCGAACACGTAGGAACGGTGGCTGATTTCAAGGGCCAATCGGGCGTTCTGCTGACCTAACGGTGCGGAGTCAAAGGCCCAGGATATTCTGTTCTGGCCCAACTCACGCGGTTCACTTAAATGAACCGCGCGACTCTGCCGTCCGGTTCTAGCGGCGGTCGACCGCAGACGCGGCTTCCAGCAGTACTTTGAAGGCCCGCATCCTCGGGTCAGCAAGGTTGGCACGGTAGAACCGCTTTGGCCCCCGTTCCTCGGTCAAGACTACCAGTCCGACCTCGGCGAGCACATGCAGTGCCTGGTTCACGCCGCCGCGCGACAGCCCGGCGTCGTCCGAGAGTTCGACGCTGTAGTAACTCCGCTCCGGGTTCTCGCAGAGAAACGCCAGCACCGCCTGCTCCAGCGACGCGACAAACAGCTTGCTCGAATCCGGCCGTCGTTTGCGAGCGGAAAGCAGTTTCATGATGACGTCGGGTTCATTATAGTGAACTGCGCGGCGTGGTCAACGGCGTTCAGCGCCCGCAGAGAGTACGCGTGCGGGCCGGCAGGACCGCGACCAGGTCACGCAGTTCATTTAAGTGAACCGCGTGACTTGGGACCCGAGTGAAAGAAGCGAAAGGGAGAGGCAGGAAGAGCAGGAGGACCGAATGTGAGACATGGCTTAGGATCCCTGACCATCGACGAAGAGCGCGCTCCCTTTGTCCGCCTTCAGACCCGCGGTTCACTTAAATGAACCGCGGGGTGTAGCACTGGAGACCAGAGACCGAGAACGAGAAGCCTGGGGTTGAGGACTAGGGACAGGACACTGGAAACTGGTCACTGGCAACTGGAAACCGGCGCTGAGCCTGCCGGTCCGCCAATCTGCAATCTGAAATCTAGAATCTAAAATGTGATGGCGCGTCCTACGCGCCGTGCAGTCTCGCCTGTTTGACGTGGCTCGAATACGCCCTAGAATTTGGACATGAGTGACCCCACGGTCAAAGTCTCAGTCCGCAACGGCACCGTCATCATCCGGTTCCCGGCGCGGCTGCTGCGCGCGAGAACTGCATCGCGCAGCCGGCGCGCTTCCGCGAGCCGGGAGGCGTTGAAAGCGGCCCGCGGCATGTGGAAACGGCGCAAGCTCGACCCGCTTGCGTACCAGCACGAAGTCCGTGGCTAGTGGAACTGACCGCGGATCGGAAGTAGAGTCGCTCAGCCCGTTCGGCCGCAAACCGTAGCCCGCCGCCCGCAACCCGCTATCCGCTGTCCGCTACCGCAGACTGCAAACTGGTAACCGGGAACTCGCGGCCATTGGCCGCGTCCAATCTCCAATCTTGAATCTGAAATGGGTGGGTTCATTTAAATGAACCGCGTGACATGGTTGACTGGTATTGGAGACAGATGGTGAGAATCTGGAGGCTGAGGTTAGTGACGGATGAAGAGTGAGAGCGGGCTGATACGGTACGCGCTTGCGCGGCGAGGTAGGCTCCTGCCGGTTCGCCCAATCTGCAATCTTGAATCTGGAATCTGGAATGCGTTGGCGCCGCGTCCGCCCTGCATGCTGTCTACTGTATGCTGACTACTGTCCGCTGCGCCCGGCTCTCGCCGGACAGGGCAATCTTGCCTATGCCCCCGCCTGCATGACCCGCGGTTCATTATAATGAACCGCGTGACTCGGCGCTTGGATGGAGCAATTCAGGATACTCAGACTGGGGACTTGGGATTTACGGCCAGGCCGGGAAACGGAGGCTACCGGGTCGGACCGCAGCGTCATTCGGGCCGGCCTTGGCTGTATTCGGAGCCCGCCGTCAAGCAAACGACCGACGCGGCGAATCGCCGCCGCTAGTGCCTGTCTTTCCAGTAGCCCGGAAGCCGGTGAAGGTGCATCAGGGCCAGAACGAAGATTCGGTCGGGTTCGACGCTGTACAAGATGCCGTAGGGAAAACGGTTGACCAGACAACGCCGGACGCCGCCTTCGAGGACGGGCCAGGCATTTGGGTACGACAGGATGTTGCGCATCGCGGCCAGTACCTCCAACGAAAACTCTTCCCCGAGGGACGGCTCGACTTTCTCATAGAAGGCGACCGCCTCGACGAGCTCAGCTTCGGCTTCCGGGTGGAAGTCGAAGGTCATCGGGCGAATCGGTCTGCTACGCGTGCCAGCACCTCGTCGCCGGGCACCGGCTTGACGCGGCCTGCGCGAAGCTCGGCAAGCCGCGCCTCCGCTGTCTCCGCCCAAGCCTCGTCGATCTCCGCATCGGGGACGTTCAGCGTCCGAAGAAGAGAATCGACGACGGCAACTCGGTCATCGACCGGAAGCTGCTTCGCTTCCTCGATTATGTCTTTCACTCCATGCATATCAATCCTCCAGCAAAGCTCAATGCGCCAGGCATCGCGGCGATGGTCTGCTCTTCCATCATGCTCAAGTGTAGCTTCTGCGCCTCACGAAGTCAAAGGACGAAAGCGGGAGGCAACCGCCAAGACGCCAAGGGCCGGACAGGGCAATCCAACCTGTTGCCAGCGAAGGCCGCTCGCAGAACCCGCGGTTCATTATAATGAACCGCGTGACTTAGAGCTGGAATTGGGAAGACTGGAGCTCAGACTACGGGCAGTTGGGGCTGACGGTGAACCGGGAATGGAAGAACCGGTTCAGAGGATACGGGGTGCGGGAACCCGCGGTTCATTATAATGAACCGCGTGGTTTGGGACACGAATAGTGAGGAGACACTGAAGGGGAGAGAGACATACAACTGAGACAGGAATCGAGACGGAGATTGAGGAATGGAAGCCGATTGCGGAGGCCAAGGAAACTGGGCGCTTACGCGCCCAGGTACGCTTTCTTGATTCTCGGGTCGTCGGCCAGCGCCCGGCTCTCGCCGGACAGGGCAATCTCACCTGTTGCCAATAAAGCCGCGCGCAGAACCCGCGGTTCATTTAAATGAACCGCGTGACATGGGCCTGGAGCGAGAAAGACTGAAGCATAAGGACCAGAACGTAAGACTCATGAACAAAGGACCTCGGACTGGAAACTGGTACCTGGCAACTGGAAACCGGCGCTGAGCCTGCCGGCCCGCCAATCTGCAATCTGAAATCTAGAATCTAGAATGGAGGTGCGCCCGGCTCTCGCCGCCGGTCCGCGCCGCATCCTGCGCTGCAAACTGCCAACTGGTAACTGGAAACTGGCGCGTCAGACGCGCCGTGCTATCTTGCCTATCTCGAACACCTCTGCCGGCAGAAACACGCGGTTCATTTAAATGAACCGCGTGACTTGGCTGACTGGCGTTGGAGGGGGGTGGTGAGAATCTGGAGGTTGAGGTTAGTGACGGATGAAGACTGAGAGCGGACTGATGCGGTGCGCGCTTATGCGCCCAAGTAGGCTTTCTTGATGCGAGGACCTTCGGAAAGGGACTTGCAGGTTCACCCCAACGGGGTGACAGGTGCACGTGCGGCGACCAAAGGAAGCCGCGTACACCGCCTTGAGGGGCGAAAGCCCCTAAGGTACGGGGCTTGGGGTGAACCGAAGCCGGATAGGGCAAGCTGGCCGATCTCGAATACGTGGGAACGTGGCTGGTTGCTCCGCGACGCAGCTGATGACCCGCGGTTCATTTAAATGAACCGCGTGACTTAGGACCGAAAGAAGTAGAAGAGAATATACAGCCTGGTAGCCTTGGAGTGAGGACTGGAGGAAGAGAGATCCAAACTGCGAACTGGGAACTGGGAACTACTTGGGCGCTATGCGCCCAAGTATGCTTTCTTGATTCTTGGGTCTTCGGAGAGCGAATGGCTCTCGCCGGACAGAGCAATCTTGCCTATCTCGAACACGTAGGAACGATGGCTGACTTCGAGGGCTAGGCGGGCGTTCTGCTCGACCAACTGGACCCGCGCACCCGAAAAGTCTTTTGTTATGAGTCCCCCGAACTCACGAACTTAGAGCGAAAACAGCTCCAGTTCCCTGGCTCAGGTCACCTCTTGGAACTTCCCCTTCATGATTCTCGACTCAACGAGACCGACCAAGAGGAACACGGCCGTGCTCATCAGGAATAGCACGATTATGCAGGCGAACAGCAGCTCCAAGTTCATCTGGGAACGCGCCACGTTTATCAGATGTCCCAACCCCCTGTCCGAGCCAATGAACTCCCCAACAACAGCGCCAATGAAGCTGAACGTAATGCTGATTTTCACGGCGGATAGAACGTACGGGAGGGCATACCACACCTTGACCTCCTTGAACATGAACCACTCCGAGGTAGTCCAGACCCTAATCTCCTCTGATATGTTCAACGGAGTCTGTTCAAGGCCTCGCTTCGTGTTAACGATGATTGGGAAGATCGCGATAAGCACCGCAATCACCACCTTGGAGGTGAGGCCGTAGCCGAACCATAACAGGAATAGGGGCGCTAGTGATTCCTTGGGAAAAGCCTGCAGGCCCACAACAAGGGGGTACAACAGCATCTTCACTGTCTCGCTGTAGTGAAAAGCGAGCGCTAGCGCAACCCCAACAGCGAACGCCACCGCGAACCCCACGACAGCCTCCAGCAGAGTGCACAACCCGTGCGTCACCAGCAGGGATCTCTCGACCACCACCGATTTCAGGACGGCGGATAGCCCCGGCAGGATGTATGGCGGCACAAGCCGCAGTGAGTGCGCTATCGTCCACAAGACAAGGAACGCGACAATGGACAGGGCGCCGAGCGCGATGCTCTTGGACATTCCTCTGCCTCTAGTGTTCGACATGAGCGCTCTTCTCCAAGGCGGCGACGACCCGACTGTATTCCTCCCTGCTGGGCTGGTCGAAGGCGAACTCGCTGAACGCTGAAGCCGGCCTA
>CAIVTL010000213.1 GCA_903908785.1 Caldifarciminota bacterium
AAATGAACTCCACGTCGAAGTCCATACACGAAAGGGCTCTCGGGGACGCTGTGGCGAGTGCGGCCGGCGGGGTCCGACTTACGACACGGCGCGGGAGCCGCGGTGGTTCGAGTTCGTACCGGTGTGGGGCCTTGTCGTGTTTCTCCTGTATTCACCGCGGCGCATCGACTGTCCGAGGTGCGGAGTGAGGACGGAACGGGTGCCGTGGGCCTCAGGCAAGAATCAGTGCTGCGACGTGTACAGGCTGTTTCTTGCCCGCTGGGCGCGGCGGTTGTCGTGGAGCGAGGTAGCGAGCATTTTCGGCACGACGTGGAACGTGGTCTGTCGTTCCATCCGTTGGGTCGTCGAGTACGGTTTAGCGCACCGCGAGATGGAGGGCATCCGGTCCATCGGCGTGGACGAGGTCAGCATATGGAAGGGGCACAAGTACCTGACCGTGGTCTACCAAATCGACGAGGGCGCTCGGCGGCTACTTTGGGTTGGCCGCGAGCGCACCGAGAAAACGCTCCGTGGATTCTTCGTGATGTTTGGTGAGAAGCGTTCCAAACTAATCGAGTTCGTTGCAAGCGACATGTGGAAACCGTACCTGCGAGTGATCAAGGAGAATCTCGGCCATGCCCTGCACGTACTGGACCGGTTTCACGTCGTGGCGAAGTTGAACAAGGCTGTCGACGAGGTGAGAGCCAAGGAAGCCCGCGACCTGAGGAGACGGGGCTTTGAGCCGATCTTGAAGTCTACGCGTTGGTGCTTCCTTAAGCGCTCTGAAAACCTTACCGACAACCAGGTGCAGAAGCTGACCGATGTCTTGGAGTACGACCTGCGGGCTGTTGTTTAGCGTAAACTGAAAGTACCCAGAAAGATCAATCTGGCATGGACAAAAAGATCGTCGGAATTCCCCATAAAAATCATGGGGAGTATCGTAGACGAAAGCCCTGTAGGCTGTACGCCTCCAGGGAGGAGGAAATGCTCCGTATGAACCAGATTGAACAGGTGAAGGAACTTCAACGACAAGGCCTTGGGGTGACCAAGATCGCAGCCCGATTGGAGATGGACCGCAAGACCGTAGCCAAATACATGCTCAGCGAGGATTACAATCCAACTTTGCCGCAGCAGGAAGACACTGCCTCGAAACTCGACCGTTGGAAAGCCGAGATCGACAAATGGCTGGAAGAAGACCGACGCATGCGATTCAAGCAGCGCCATACGGCCAAGCGCATCCACCATAGACTGATCGAGGAGCATCCCGGGGACTACGATTGCTCCTATCCCCTTGTTCAACGCTACGTGAAGAAGAAAAAGGCGGCGCGAAAGGAGTCGCCCGGATTTCTGGAGTTAGTGTGGGAAGCAGGAGTTGCGCAAGGCGACTTCGGTGAAGCGGACATCATCGAAGCGGGAGTACCGCGAACGATTAAATACCTCACTTTGACCTTCCCAGCCAGCAATGCCGGGTACCTACAAGGCTTCGGCGGGGAGACCGCCGAATGCGTCTGCCAGGGGCTACAAGACGTTTTTCATCGCATCGGCGGGGTACCTGGCCGAATCGTCTTCGATAATGCCTCGGGTGTTGGGCGGCGAGTGCGTGAGCGAGTCAGTTTCACCGAACTGTTCATTCGCTTCAAGTGCCATTACGGCTTCTCCGTCAGTTTCTGCAACCCCGCCTCCGGGCACGAGAAAGGAAACGTTGAAAACAAGGTCGGCTACCTGCGCCGCAATCTCCTTGTACCGATCCCCGAGGTGGAGGGCCTTGAACCGTGGAATCGTCAACTGCTCGATCGTGCGGAGCGTGATTTTCAAAGGCCGCATTACAAGAAGGGACTCGCGATCTCGGAACTCTTCGCCGAGGACCGGCGTCACCTCGGGCCGCTTCCGGCGAAACCTTTCAACATCGAGCGTTTTGAAAGGGTGAACACGGACGGCTACGGCAAGTTCTGCATCGATGGGCGGCACTGGTACTCCAGTTCCCCCGAGTCGGCCGGCATGAAGCTGACCATCGGCATCAAGGCTCATTCGGTTGTGGTGTACAAACCGAACGCTGAGGTACTTTGTTCCCACCGCAGGATCTACGGGGAGGAGCGCAGCGACAGCGTTGATTACATGACGAGTCTGGAAACCCTGGTCAAGAAAACGGGAGCATGGCCCAACAGCACTCTACGGGCGGGCGTGGGCGAATCAACGCGGGCTTGCCTGGACGCGATGGCCAAACCCGATCTGCGCCGCGTCTTGGCCGTCCTGGCCACCAGCAGCGCCAGTTTCGGTTACGAGGTCGCCATGGACTCCCTCGAAGAAGCGCTCAAGCGGGGCGCCATCGATACCTATAGCGTTCAAGCGATTGCCGCACGCATGGCCTTCGATGGTCTTCAAGGTTCGTCGCTTTCCGGCCCCGACCTTGGGGTCTACGACCGGGCTTTTATCGGCCGCGAGGGAGGCACGCAATGAGGAGAGCTCGAACCAACCGCGCCGAGTTGCGCGGCGAGATCTCCACGCTGCTGCGTAGGGTGGCGTTCAGCCAAACCGCCCTCCGACTCTGCGAAGCCGAGAGCGTGGCAGTCCAGGAGCGATTCCTTCTGCGGATCCTCAAGAGCGAGATCGCCAACAGGGAGGAGGTCCGCCACGCCCGCTTTCTACACGAGGCGGGCTTCCCGGTCTACAAAACCCTGGATGGCTTTGATTTCACCAGCCTCAGGTTGCCTCCCACCCTATCGAGAGAGGAGCTATGCTCGGGAGCCTTCATCGCGGAGAAGAAAAACCTTGTACTCTACGGTCCCGTGGGTACCGGCAAAACGCACCTTGCGACTGCGCTCGGTGTGGTTGCCTGCGGCATGGGGTTTCGCACGAGATCCTTCACCGCGGCGGAACTTGTGGTGCGCCTTTCCGAGGCTTTCACTTCAGGATCCCTGGAGAGGTTGCTGAAAAGCATTCTCAAGGCTGACCTGCTGATCATCGATGAGTGGGGCTATGTCCCGGTTGATCGCCAGGGCGCCCAACTGCTCTTTCGCGTAATCTCCGACAGCTACGAGAGGAGGAGCGTCATCTTGACGACGAATCTGGAGTTCTCGAAATGGGGATCCATATTCACTGATGATCAGATGGCAGCCGCAATGATCGATCGGCTCGCACATCACGGGCATATCCTACTGTTCGAGGGGGAAAGCTTCCGGATGAAACATGCGCTTATGCGCCAAAAGGGTCAGACAAAACTCCCCACGAGCTGACGGGGAATTTTGCACGATTTTTCTGGGGAAATTCGCTTGACAAAACACATTCGAGGATCCATGGGGCCGCTCTCCTCGAAAACCGGATCGCGATCCAATGAACCTTCCCGGACCGTCCGATGAACCGGCCAAACCGGTTTCCGAAGTACGCCTCGGGATCGAATGGACGCGGTTGGAACTCTTCAGAGAGCGTACGCAACGATTCGATCCTGGACAGCGAGAAATGCCGCAACTCCCTGCGAAGCCTACAATATGCGATCAGGTACCATTCGTCCATCAAGCAGACGATGTGGATCGGCTCGATCTCACGGTCCTCCGGCAGTTTGAAACCAGGACT
>CAIVTL010000214.1 GCA_903908785.1 Caldifarciminota bacterium
GCCGCTCTGGGAAGGCTCGAAGTTCGTCCTGCCCAATGTCCGGATGAAGTCCATCCAGTTCCCGGGCCTGGAGCTCGGCTCGTCGGTTGAATGGATAGTCGAGGACATTACCCACAACCCGGTAATGGCAGGCCAGTACGACGGCGAGGTCCCATTCGAGAGCGGGGACCCGATGGTCACGATGGCCTATACGATTGACGCGCCGACGGCGATGAAATTCCGCTGGCTGGTCAAGTCCGGGTCGGTGGACACGAGCTTTGCGACCAAGGGCAACCGGCAGAGGATGACGTGGTCGGCAAACAACGTATCCAAGGTTGTGTACGAACCGATGATGCCGTACGTCGAGTCGATGACCCGGCTCTTCGTCTGCACCCAGCCGGATTGGCAGACGTGGTCGAAGTGGTACTATAACCTCTGCTCGACCCAGTACGAGATCGACTCCGCGCTCGGGGCCGAAATCGACGCCCTGACTGCGGGCGCGCCGACCGAGGATGCCAAGGTGCGCGCGCTCTACAATTTCGTGGACCAGAAGATTCGCTACGTCGAAACGTCCTATTCGGGTAAGAAGGCCGGGTACCAGCCGGAGAAAATCAGCCTGACGTACCAGAAGCGCTACGGCGTATGCCGGGACAAGGCCGCTTTGCTCGCCGGAATGCTGCGTCACGTCGGCGTCGACGCCTACATCACCCTGACCAACGGCGGCTCCCAGACCGACAAGGAACTGCCGGTCGACCAGTTCAACCATGCCACCGTCGCGGTCAAGCGCGCGGACGGCAGCATCTACTACCTCGACCCGACCGTCGAGAACTCGCGCCAGCTCTACGCCGCGCCCGAGATGAACCGCGGCGTGCTCGTGGCCACGAAAGATGGCGACGACCTGCGCTTCACGCCGCTGCTTCCGGCCGATTCGAACCAGCTCGAGGTACGCATCTACGACACGCTTGCCGCCGCCGGCTCGCTCTCCGGGGCAGCCGAGTTGACGCCGGTCGGGATGCAGGAACTGCGCCTGCGCTCGCTGGCTCAATACCTGCCACCGGAGCAGCAGAAACAGACGTTCGAACGGTACCTGCGCGCATTCGGGCCCAGCGCGCGGCTCGACACCATTACCATGACCGACCCGCGCGACCTCGACCAGCCGTTTGCGATTAAGTTCCACTTCACGGTACGCGACTTCGCCACCGTCCTGAAATCCAAAATCCAAAATCGTAAATCCACAATCCGCTTCACGCTGCCCAAGTCGGGCAACGGCATGTTCCCGTCCAATAGCTTCAGCTGGGCGTCGTCGATGCCGGTGCGGAAGTACGACGTCGACTTCCACTCGACCCAGGCCTGGCACATGGTCCACGAAATGACTCTTCCCAAGGGATACAAGGCCGTGTTGGTGCCGGACCCGCTGGTGCAGACTGCGGGCCGGGTCAGCGCAACGTCAGAAACCAAGGTCGTGGGCAACCGCGTCGTGAATGAAGCCCGGTTCAGCCTGAATGACCCGGTTGTGCCGGTGGCCGAATACCCGGAACTGCGCGGCCTGCTCGCCGCCACCGAAGAAATCGAACGGCAGCATGTGATGCTGAAACCGAGCGAGGAGTAGAACATGAGAAGGGTTCAAGGGTTCAGGGGTTCTGGGGTTCGGGTGTCGGGTCTGGCCGTCTTGGCCTTTGTCATTTGCACTTTGTCCTTTGCACTTGCCTCTGAGGTCGACGACCTGATTAAGTCCGCTCCCGGCCATGAGGCCTATCCCGAGGCCGGCGCGCTCATTCTGCTCGACCGCAAGGTTGTAACCGTGGATGAGAACAACAGCACGACGATGGAGCGGTACCTGGTCGTGAAGATATTCGAAGACCGGGGCCGGGATGATTTCGGTGAGATAACGCAGAAGTTCAACAAGGACGGGCAGACAGTCGAGGTGCTCGAGGCCCGCACCCACAAGCCGGATGGCTCGATTGTCAAACCCGAGGCCCGCGCCATCTCGGACGTGAGCGCGCCCGAGGTCTTTGACGCGATGGCCTACACCAACGCGATGCTCAAGGTTGTCTCGTTCCCCGCGCTCGAAAGGGACGCGGTCATCGAGTACCGGGTCCGCGTGAAGCCGAAGAAGAGCGAGAAGGAAGACGGCTTCTCGGGCACGGTGCGGTTCGGCGGGCTGTACCCGGCACAGAAGCGCGAGTTCACGCTCGTGGTGCCCAAGGCCGCGGCCTTCAAGTACGCCTGGTCCATGGCCGGAGTGGAACCGAAGGTCGAAACCCTCCAGTCGCAAATCTCTTACACCTGGGCATTGACCAACACGCCTCAGATAATCGAGGAACCGGGCATGCCCGACATCGCCAAGCTGGTGCCGGTGCTCTCGTTCTCGTCGTACAAAGACTGGAAGCAGGTGGCGGACAAGCTGAAGAAGGAGTTCGACAAGGGGCTGGTCCAGTCGCCGGAAGTCAAGCGGCTGGCCGACTCACTTGCCACCAACCCGCTCTCCGGCGTGCTCAACTTCAACACGCCGGACTGTGCGGTCAGGGCTATCTACCTCTACGTAACCCAGAAGTTCCGGAGCGTCGCCCTCGACTACGGTGACGCCGGGTACGACGCCCACAAGCCGGCGCAGGTGCTTTCGTGGAAGTACGGCGACTGCCGGGACAAGAACTGCCTGCTGATAAGCCTGCTGCGGGCGGCCGGCATCAAGGCATTCCCCGTGGTCCTGAGCCGGGTTCTGCCCGCGGTCAATGACGTCCCGTCGCCCGATGCGTTCGACTGGCTCGCGACGATGGCCTTTGTGTCCGATACCGCATCCGCCCAATCGGCAATCGACAATCACCGCTCGCCAATCTTTTTAGACCCGTTTGCCGAGTACTACCTGTACGGTACGATACCGGAAGACGAAGCCGGGTCCGACGCGCTCTTTCTCGACGGCGAGTCCGGCGAGCTGGCCGCGGTGCCGGGCAAGGGTGACGCGCAGAGCGACCTTGCGATTACTACCGCCGACTTCACGCTTGGCGCGAACGGCGACCTGTCCGGAACGGTTCTGACTGAAGCGGGCGGATTCTACGACGGCGAGGTTCGTTCCGGCTGGCGTGACCAGACCCCGACCGACCGCAAGCGCGCGATGGCGCAGACCGCGTCGGCCATCAGGATCGGCGCGCAGATTGACTCGTTCTGGTTCTCCGACTTGAACGACCTGGCGAAGCCGGCAACAGCCGGGTTCCGCTTCACGGCCCCGCACTACGCCGTGACTCAGAAAGGCGAGGTCTCGATGCGCGTGCCGACCCCGGCCGTGGTCGGCGAGCCGCTGTTCGGGATTACCTCAAGCGCCCGACGCATCAACCCGGTCGAGACGCGGCCGGCCCGCATCTACGTCTACAAGTGCAATATCAAGCTGCCGCCGGACTTGAAGGTGGATATCCTGCCCGACAGCGTGGCGGTCAGCGACACCAGCGGCTCCTCCGAAGGCGGCTGGGCCAAGACCGCGGACGGTGTCAGTTTCTTCTACGCGGTCCGGTTGATAAAGGAGAACTACAAGGCGAGCGAATTCCCGAAACTTAAGTCCGCAATCGACGCGATAACCCGCCCCCAGTTCCGCGAGGTGTATTTCCTGAAGTAGCGCCCTTCACGCAATCCTCTGACGCCCCAAGCCGGAAACGGCCTGGGGCGTCAAGCTTGACATCCGAACCGAATTGTGTTTAATCAGGCAAACCCGCGCCCATCAGCGGCGCAAAAGGAGAAGAACATGCCCGAAGTGGTCTTTGACCCAATGGCAGACAAGCTGACCGTGCGACTGAAGTACAGCGGGGCTGCGGCAATAGCATACCAGTGCGACCTGCTAGACAACTACGGCAAGAAGATGATGGATTCCATCATCGGGGAGGTCTCCGACTCAGATTCGCGAGACCTGCTCAAACCCGCGTCCAAGAACCACAACCTATTCCTGCGAGTATTGTTCTCCTACACCGGTAGTCCTAACATGCACATCGAACTGACACTCGACGTCTGCGAGGAGAAAGAGGAAGAATCGACGCGCATCGGTGGCTTCGTCCAACCCATCGACATCTTGGACGAGGACGCCCATACGTACAAGCCGAGACTCAAGCTGGTCGGAAAGGGGATGCCATGAATCTGAGGACTGCTGCTGTCTCCCTGCTGCTTGCTGCGGCGATGCCATGCCTCGGACAGGGCACCGCGCTCGATACCACCAAGACAGGGATCTCGAAGAAGGATGCGGTCGCGCTAGGTGGCATGAAGGCCAGCGACCTCAAAGTCGACTTCGCGGTGCCAGACATGCCCGCCTTTCAGGCCCTCGGCGTAGACCCGACGGATATCCTCAGGCCATCGGACCCGAAGACCCTCGCGCTGATGCTGGCCGAGCGGGCCACGAACCTAAGCGTGATTCCGTCATCCTACGCGATCGAACTCGCCCCGTTTCGACTGCTCTTCAGCCATACGCTGACCGCTAAGGACTACAACAACTGGCTCTCCGCCATCTTCTACAACGCCCGCCTCTCCGCAGGCAGCGTCCGGACCGGTGAGTTCGGCGCCGGTTCCGATGTGGCCGCGGGCGCCAGGCTGACCCTGTACAACGGCACGGACCTGCTGCGCGATTCCCTGTACAAGAAGGGGGCCGTGCGGCTGCTGAAGCAACGAAATGCTCTAGTGGATTCGTGCGAATCGACATTCGTGGCTGCCGAAGGATTTGATGCTATCGACAGCCACCCTGACCTAGCGGCGCGTGAATCCGCCTACTGCGACTCGGTGGCCACGGCTAGGACAGGGTCGGGATTCAAGCTGTTGCGCGACGCGGCGAGGGAACGTGATTGGAACCATACCGTCGTCGACTTCGCGTATGCGGCCAAGTGGTCGTCACCCGACTCGTTCACCAAGAACCTCGTGCTGCTCAGCCATACGGGCTGGCTCTACGGAACGGTGAAGTTTAGCTCGGCCACCCAAGGGCTGTTTGGCGCGACCGCCATCTACGCACGTGGAGACTCGACATGGAAACTCAGCGGTGCCCTCGCGGCCCGGGTGTATGGCGGGGCCAACAACGCGAAGGTTTTCCTCCAGGGACAAATCAAGAAGACCTTCGTCGACACGATGGTATCGCTGGCCGGTAGCGGCGGCGTGGAAATCCTGTTCCTCGGAGGCAACTGGCTTGAGTTCACGCTAGCGTACGAAAAGGAGTTCCCGGGCGGTTCAAAGCTGACCCCAGGGCTGAAGTACAACATAACCCTGCCCGAGAGCTTTACGAAGTTCTAGGGCGCGTCCGGAATTGGTCGCCGCAGGGCGACGCAGCGGGCGAGCGACCATTGGTACCAGTCGCAGACGTCGCCGATGCAGCGGCCGGTTGACTGGCACAGCGGCTTGAGCCGGGCCGGGTCGAGGCCGATTTTGACCAGCTCGGCAATCTGGTCGAGGCCAAGCCGGGTCGGCGGCACGTCCGCCTGGGTCAGGCTGCCGTTCAGGAGCATCTGGCCCTGCTTGTGGTAGAACCACTCTTCCGCGCCCGGCACCTGGCCTTCGGCCACCAACCGTTCCTCTTCGGTCGTGACCATTTGACCTTTGGCCGCCTGCTCGGCCAGCCGCAGTAACTTCGCCGCCTCGCGCAGGTCCACGCCTGCCTGCTTGTTGCCGAACACCGCCACGTTTCCCGTTGACCGCCGCTGGATTACGACCGCGGCGCGCGCGCCGTATTCGGACCGGGCGTACTTGTGGATTCCATCCTCGTCCGAGTCAATGCTCACCATCCGCAGCCGGCGCTGCCCGACCGTGACTTCCTCGACCTTGGCCTTGGCATCGAACTCCGGTTTCACCACCGTGAAGAACCGCACTTGCTCCTGATGCTTGGCCTCGATTGCCACCAGCGCCCATTCGATTACCCGCTGCGGGTCGGTCGGATACCGGGCATGCAGCAGCTTGACTACGTAGGAGATGTCAAACGGCGAGGCGTTGCCTTCGACGTCCGCGGCCCGGACGAACCGGAGAATCTTGGCCAGTGCGGGGTCGTCGCTGATACCGAGTTCCTTCGCCACCAGTGTCGTAGCGCAGTCGCCCGCCTTCCGGCCCTCTGCCAGAGTCGGGTGTTCGTCGAACCGCCCGCCGCCGACGCCAAGCAACAGGATGCCGCGCGCCTCGTAGTCTTCGGGCTTCAAGCCCGCCTCAGACAGCTTCCGGACAGAAGTGAAAGAGACGGCGGCCGTGCTGCTGCCCGGAAACCGCTGCTCGCCGAACTTGCGCAGCAGCCAGATTGCCACGATTTCGTCCAGGTGCGGCCGTTCGTGGGTCAGCAGTTCGGTGAACCGGACCGGCTGCTCGCTCACCCGCCTGCCTTACTCATCGCGGCTGGGGCAGCACAATCGCGCTGGTGGAATACTCCGGCACCATCTGGAAGCTCTCAGTGAGCGTAACCCCGATGCGCTCGGGCCGGAGCAGCGTGAATATCTTCTTCTGTTCCGACAAGTCCGGCCAGACCGGGTAGCCCGGGCTGTAGCGGGCAATCTTGCTCCAGCCCGGCAGTTTCGGCAGCCCGGCCTGACAGTACCCGGCGAGAACCTCGGTCAATTCGGCCCCAAGTCCGTGCAGCAGGAACTGGTCGTGGACCTTGCCCTGCTCGGCCAGTTTGCGGCCTTCTTCCGCGGCCCGCCCGCCCGTGGTCACGACCTGCAGCGCGATGTGGAAACGCGCTGACCGGTGCTGGCGGGATAGCCGGCGGGCAAAGGCGGGAGCGAACTGCAGCCGGGTCAATTCCTGGTCGGTCCCGGGATGGAGGATGAGTAGTTTCTGGTCCTCGACCCGGGCCGCAAACAGACCGTACACCACCGCGCCGTGCCACAGCCCGCGCCGGTGGGCGGTAGCCAGCATCTGGTCCAGGGTGTACTCCGCTTCGAGCCGAGCCGCCCGCGTCGGTTTGGGGCCGAGCATGCGCCAGCGCTTGCGGAACAGTATGTCCCGGTCGAGGTAGGGCGCGTAGCGCCGGATTTCCACGTGGATTATCTTGGTCAGGGCGCGAGCGAAACCGGCGTCAATGCGGGGCCGGTTCCATACCACACCTGCTTCCGCCCGGCGCCGGGCCGGGCCGGGTTCCGCTGTCTGACCGCTGACCGCTTTCTGCTTTTCCGTGTTCAACACTTGACTCCTGTCCTGGCCGGTAATGGCCTGTATGATTCTCAGTCCTTCGAGCGCATCCTTTGCATAGTACACCTTGCCCGGGTACCCCGGCTGCAACTCGCCTTCAACATAGGCGCGGGCAAGCGCCGCGCCGCCGCAGATGACCGGGGTCGCGAGGCCGGCCCCGGCAAATACCTCCATGTATTCCTTCATGGCGCGCGCCGATTCGACCAGCAGCCCGGAAAGCCCGATTGCGTCCGGTTTGTGCTTGCGCGCCGCCTCAAGGATGTCTTCCGGCGTCTGCCGCACGCCGAGGTTCACCACGTTGAACCCGTTACTGGATACAATCATGTCCACCAGGTTCTTGCCGATGTCGTGGACGTCGCCGCGCACGGTCGCCAGCAGCAGCGTTCCCCGTCCCTTGTCACCGCCCGCGGGCAGGCGCGGCTTCAGGATATCGAACGCCGCCCGCATCACTTCCGCCGACCGGAGAACAAACGGCAACTGCATCTTCCCGGCTTCAAACCTCCGGCCGACCTCGGCCATAGCCGGCAGCAGGTCATCCTCGATGATGGCCAGCGCGGCCCTGGTCTTGAGCAGTTCGGCGATGGCTTCCGCGATGCCGATACGGTTGCCGGCAAGGATGAGGTCGCCGACGGTGGGTGCGGCCCGAGCTTCACGGACGGCGCCCGCCGGCCGGTCGCTGAAAAGGGCGAGCAGCGCCGTGAGCGGGTCGGTCGTGTCGCGGCGACGGTTGAAGATGAGGTCCTCGCACCGGCCGACCGTTTCCGCGTCCAGCGACGAGAGTGGTTCGATTCTGCCCGCGTGCAGGATGGCGGCGTCAAGCCCGTGCTCAATCGCGTGGTGGAGGAACACCGTATTGAGCGCACGGCGCGCGGCCGGCTTCAGCCCGTACGAGATATTGCTCACGCCGAGTATTGTGAAACTCTTCGGGAAGCGACGTTTGGCCTGCCGAATCGCCTTCAGGGTTTCGGCGCCGGCATCGCGCAACGACTCGTCACCGCTCGCCAGCGTGAAGGTGAGAAAGTCAAAGAAGACGTCTTGCGGGGCGAGTCCGCCGCGCCGGACCGCCATGTCGTACAGCCGCTCGGCGACTTCGAGCTTCCGTTCGCCGGTCATGGCCATGCCCTTGCGGTCAATGGTCATCAACACGAGCGCCGCGCCCATTCTCCGGCAGAGCGCTATCGTCTTCTCGGCCCGCGCCGGGTCTTCGAGGTTGACCGAGTTGATGATACAACGGCCGGCGAGCCGCTCCAGCGCCGTTTCCACCGCCTCATAGCACGTCGAGTCCACCATCACCGGCAGGTCCATGCCCGAGTTGAGGCGAACCGCTAGTTCTGTAATGTCGGCTACTTCGTCCTGTCCCGCGGCCGCAACCGAGAAGTCCATTACGTGCGCGCCCTCGGCTTTCTGTTCCTGCGCCGCCGCGACCATGCCGTCGAAATCGCGGGCGAGCAGCAGCTCGCGGAACCGCTTGCTGCCGCTGGCGTTGGTCCGCTCGCCGACGAAGAGCGGTCGCGGCTGCACCTTCAACTCCTGCGCGCTGTAGAGCGATGAGATGCGCGGTACAGCCGGAACCGGCCGGCGCGGCGCGATACCCTTGAGCGCCAGGGCAAGTTGCCGGATGTGCTCGGGCGCGGTACCGCAGCAGCCGCCCGCGATGTTCAGGCCCGGCCCGGTGGCAAACTGCTTCATCCGGCCGGCGAAGGCCTCCGGCGAAAGGTCATAGAGGATGCGGCCGGACTCGATACGGGGCAGACCGGCGTTGGGCATTACCGAAACCAGCTTCGACGAGTAGCCGGCAAGATAGCGCACCGCGGCGGCCATGCCGTCAGGCCCGGCTCCGCAGTTGAGCCCGATGGCCGCGACCGGGTACGGCTCGATTGCCGCCAGCACAGCTTCAATGTCCGAACCGGTGAGGGTCCGGCCGTGCTCGCTCAGCGTCACCTGAGCGATAACCGGCACGCGGTGACCGACTGATTCAAAGGCGTCGAGCGCGGCTGCCAAAGCCGCCTTCAGTTGCAGCAGGTCCTGGCTGGTTTCGAGAATCAAGCAGTCAACCCCGCCTGCCAGCAGACCGTCAACCTGGATACGGAAACTGGTGACCAGTTCGGCAAGCGTGATGTGGCCAAGGCTCGGCAGCTTCGAACCCGGCCCGACTGACCCGGCCACAAACCGCGGCCTTGCCGGCGTGGTGTACTCGTGTACCGCGCGCCGGGCAATCTCGGCCGCGCCGCGGTTGAGTTGAAAACACTCCTCCCCCAGCCCGTGCTCGGCCAGCGTGTGCTGCGCTCCGCCAAAGCTATTGGTCTCAACGACGTCGGCACCGGCGGCAAGGAACTGCTCGTGCGCCTTGCGCACAAGGTCCGGTTGCGTCTCCACCAGCAGTTCGTTGCACTCGCCCGGCGACACTCCCGCCGTCTGTAGCGCCGTGCCCATTCCGCCATCAAAGATGACGACACGTTCGCGGCAGGTCTTAGTCAGCCAGTCCACTTCACCAACCTCGTTGAGGCATTACCCGAAGGTCGCTTTCAGCACTTCCGCCGTCGCGCGGCCTTTGCCCATCGTATAGAAGTGGAGTCCCGGTACTTCCTGCTTGAGCAGGTCACGGCAGAGTCGGGTGGTGAACTCAATGCCGGCGCGCCCCGCGTCCGCGGGCGTGGCCGCACGCGTGATACGGCTTACCAATTCCTCGGGCAGGTCAACGTGGAATTCGCGCGGTATCGAAACGAGCTGCTTTCCGTTCGTCACCGGCTTGATGCCGGGTATTATCGGCACTTTGATGCCGATTGCCCGTGCCCGGTCCACGAATTCGCGGAACCGCTCGGCGGCGAAGACCATCTGCGTGATGATGTAGTCCGCCCCGGCCTCTACTTTTTCCTTGAGATGGCGCAGGTCGTCGGCGAGGTTCGGCGCCTCGTAGTGCTTCTCCGGATACCCGGCCACGCCGATGCAGAAGTCGGTGGGCACGGCGTTGTCCAGCGCCTCGAGGTAGCGGCCGCGGTTCATGCCCGCAATCTGGCCGGCAAGCTCTGATGCGAACCGGTGCCCGTCCGGCTCGGGAATGAACTCCTTGAAACCCGGGGCCGGGTCGCCGCGCAGGACAAAGAGGTTGGTGAACCCGAGGTACTGCAGGTCAATCAGCGCATCCTCGGTCTCGTACCGGTTGAACCCGCCGCAGATGATGTGCGGCACGGTTTCAATCTTGTACCGGTTCGCGATTGCCGCGCAGATACCAACCGTGCCCGGGTTCTTCCGCCGCGGTATCTTTTTAGTCAGGCCGGCGCCCACGTCCTCATAGACAATCCGCTGCTGGTGATAGGTAACGGTGATGAACGTCGGCTGGAACGGCAGCAACTGGTCAACCGAACTGAACAGCTCGGAAATCGACCGCCCCTTCTCGGGCGGGGTAATCTCAATTGACACC
>CAIVTL010000215.1 GCA_903908785.1 Caldifarciminota bacterium
GGGGACGACCCACGGGCGCAGCGCGCCGTCATGCCTGCCGAGAGAGACGGGACAGCCGAGAACGGGCCGACGCGACCATCAACCCGGTCGCAGGGGAGCTCAGCTAACGCACGGCTTGACATTAAACCTGTCCCCCGAATTAAGTTTCCGCTTTCCCCTGTCCGGTGGCCAGAAGGGCGGCAGCCCTGCTGCCGCGCTCTCCAAGACAGCTACCGCTGCACGATGACCTTGCGAACAGCTTGGGCTTGGGCTTCTCGCACGAAATAGACGCCGGGCGCCAACCGACTCACGTCGTTCGCGCCGGCGCGGATGTCGAGCACCTTCCTGCCGCTCGCGTCGAGCAGTTCGCCTCTCGCTTCTCGCTTCTCGCCACTCGCCTCTGGAAGGAACAGCACCCCGCGAATCACCGTGGCCGATGGCCGCAAGCCGTTGGCCCTTGGCTGCCGGCTCTCCTCGACTCCCGCGCCATAGAATTGACATATCTGCAAGCCGGAATCATAGGCCGCGACGTAGACATAGCTCCCAGCCACGGCCACGTCATTGGCAACGCTTGGTGTGTCGTAGTACCCGACTTCGGTCGGCTGCGCCGGGTCGGACACTGAGATGACCCGCAAACCGGTCGCGCCGTCCGCGACATAGGCATAGTTCCCAGCCACGGCCACGCCATGGGCACTGGTAGGTGTGTCGTAATACCCAACTTGGGTCGGATGTGTCGGGTCGGAAACTGAGATGACCCGCAAGCCGGCAGGGCCATCCGCGACGTAGGCATAGTTCCCGGCCACGGCCACGCCACAGGCATACGTAGGTGCGTCACAATACCCGACCTCGGTCGGATGCGCCGGGTCGGCAACTGAGATAACCCGCAAACCGGCACCTTCGTCCGCGACATAGGCATAATCTCCAGCCACGACCACGCCTAGGGCGTTGTCTGGTGTGTCGTAGTACCCGACTTCGACGGGATGCGCCGGGTCGGCAACTGAGACGACCCGCAAACCGGCAGACCAGTCCGCGACGTAGGCATCGTCCCCAGCCACGGCCACACTGTAGGCAGAGCCCGGTGTGTCGCTGTATCCTACTTCGGTCGGATGCGCCGGGTCGGACACTGAGATGACCCGCAAACTGGCAGATATGTAGTCCGCGACGTAGGCATGGTCCCCAGCCACGGCCACGCCCCGGGCAGCAGATGTGTAGCAGTGCCCGACCTCGGTCGGATGCGCCGGGTCGGAAACTGAGATGACCCGCAAACCGGCAGACCAGTCCGCGACATAGGCATAGTTCCCGGCCACGGCCACGCTGAAGGCATAGCCTGGTGTGTCATAGGACCCGACCAGGCGGACGTTGAGCGAATCGGCCTGCGCGACGGTCGCGGTCAGCGCGAGGGCGACCAGTGCGAGAAGAGCATGTTTCACGTTTCCTCCTCAGTGTTGGATGATGATCTTCACCGTTCTTGGTCCCTCGTTCTTTGTTCCTCGTTCCGAGATGAAGTACACGCCCGGCGCCAACCGGCTCACGTCATTCGCGCCGGGATGCAGATCCAGTACTCTGTGCCCCGTGACATCCAGCAACTCGCTTCTCGCCTCTCGCCTCTCGCCTCTCGCCTCTTGCAGCCGCAGCACGTTGCGGACGATGGTGGCCGCGGGCGCGATGCGTGGTTCGTCGGGTGCCGGGCGTTCCTCGATGCCCGCGCCGTAGTACTGAAAGATGCCGAGACCTGTGCCCGTGGCGCAGTAGGCGTACAGTCCGGAGACGGCAACGCCGTTAAGCACGGGCCCATAGTAGAAGCCGACGTCGGCCGGTGCGGCCGGGTTGGATACGTTGGTGACATGCAGGCCGCTGCTGCCCTCGCCAAGGTAGGCAAGGTTGCCGACGACTACCAAGCCCATGGGCGCGGACGGCGTGGCGAGAAATCCGACCTCGGTCGGGCTCGCCGGGTTTGAGACATTAATGACCCGCAGGCTGGCCAGGTCGCCCATGTAGACGTAATCGCCGGATACGGCTACCCGGTACGCGAGGTCCGGAGTCACGTAGTAGCCGACCTCAACCGGGATCTGGATGTTCGAGGCGTCGATGACGCGCAGGCCACCAGCCAAGTCCGCCACGTAGACGTGGTCGCCTGATACCGCCACACTCATCGCGTACCCGGGTGTATCACAGACGCCGACGAAGACCGGGTTACGCGGATTGGTGATGTTGATGATGCACAGGCCCGCTTCCTCGTCCGCGACGTAGGCATAGTTGCCGACGACGACAACGGCCCACGCATAGTCGAGCACACCGTAGGCGCCGACTTCGGTCGGGCTCGACGGGCTCGAGACGTCGATGACGCGCAGACCCGAGTGGCCGCACGCCACGTAGACGTAGTCTCCGGAAACGGCCAGGCCGCGGGCATAGTCGGCCGAGGCCCAGGAGCCGGTTTCGAACGGGCTCGCGGGATTCGAGATATCGAGGACCCGCAGGCCGCCCTCGCAGGCAC
>CAIVTL010000216.1 GCA_903908785.1 Caldifarciminota bacterium
ATCTCTTTCCCCCTCTGTTCCTTTCCTCGATGAGCCCCGAGCAAACCGGACTCGTCCGCACGATACCTGAGAAGTGCCGGGTATGTTACACGTGCGTACGCGAGTGCCCGGCCAAGGCGATACGAATCCGCGCCGGCCAGGCCGAGGTCGTGCCCGAGCGCTGCATCGGCTGCGGCAACTGCGTCCGGGTCTGCTCTCAGCACGCCAAACAGGTATACGACTCGGCCACCCTGGTCAGCAGCCTCCTGACGCACGACCCCGCCGCGGAAACGCCGAATGCCGAACTGCGGGCTTCACCGGTGGTCGCCTGTGTGGCGCCCAGTTTCCCGGCGGAGTTCGGTATCGCCGACTACCAGTCGCTGTCCGGCATTGACCACCGGCGGCTGGTCGGCATGATTCGCCGACTCGGCTTCGACCGAGTCGTCGAAGTCGCCTATGGCGCCGACCTCGTGGCCCGCCGGTACCGCAAGCTGATTGAAGAGCAGCCGGAAGCGCGTTTCATCGCCACCACCTGTCCGGCGATCGTCCTCTACATCGAAAAGTACCACCCCGAACTGGTGCCTTTCCTTGCGCCGGTGGTCTCCCCGATGATTGCCACGGCCCGGGTCATCCACCGGCTCTACGGTGCCGAAGCCCGCGTGGTCTTCATCGGCCCGTGCATCGCCAAGAAAGCCGAGGCCGCGGCCGAGCGTTACCGCGACGACGTCTTCGCCGCCCTCACGTTCATGGAACTCCGTCAACTGTTCGACGAGAACGGCATCACGCCCGAATCGGTCGAGCCGTCCGAGTTCGACCCGCCCCACCCGGGCAAAGGTATGCTCTTCTCGGTCAAGCGCGGCATCCTGCAGGCCGCCGGTATCGAGGAAGACTTGGTCGCGGGTGATGTCGTGGCGGCGGATGGCGGCGCGGAGTTCGGCCACGCCTTGCGCGAGTTCGGCGACGGCCATCTCGACGTGCGCCTGCTGGAGGTGCTCTCCTGCAAAGGCGGCTGCATCATGGGCGCGGGTACGGGTACGCGCGCCCCGCTTTTCAGCCGCCGGGCCGCGGTCAGCCGCTACGTCCGGGGCCGCCTGGCCGAGCGCGACCCGCTGGCGGCGCCGGGCGCGGAGGGGACCGTGGACCTCAGTGCCTGGTTCTATCCCGACGACCGGACCATGCCGATTCCGTCGCAGGACGAAATCCGGACCATCCTCGAACGGATGGGCAAACAGCACGCCGAAGATGAGCTCAACTGCGGCGCGTGCGGATATGAAACCTGCCGCGCGCACGCCATCGCCATATTCGACGGGCTGGCCGAGAGCGAGATGTGCCTGCCCGCGACCATCACGCGCCTGAATGAGGCGGTCGGCGAACTCGGCGTTACCAACCGGCAACTGGCCAATGCCCAGCAGGCGCTGGTGCAGTCCGAGAAGCTTGCCAGTATGGGCCAGCTCGCGGCCGGCATCGCCCACGAAGTGAACAACCCGCTCGGCGTCGTGCTCCTCTACAGCCAGCTCCTGCTGGAGGAGTGCGACCCGAAGGCGGAGCAGTACGAGGACCTGAAGAAGATCGCCGAGCAGGCCGACCGGTGCAAGAAGATCGTCTCCGGCCTGCTCAACTTCGCCCGCAAGAACCAGGTGAACCTGGTAGCGGTGAAGATGGACGAGTTTCTGCGGACATGCGCTCAGGCCGTCGTGGTCCCGGAGCGGGTGAAGCTGACGCTCGACTGCCGGCTGAACGACACGGGAATCGAACTCGACCCGGACCAGATGGTCCAAGTCTTTACCAACCTGATGAATAACGCCGTCGAGGCGATGCCGGACACCGGGACGCTCGCCGTCCGCGCGGACGGCGACGCCGAATCGGTGCAGGTGAGCATCAGCGACTCCGGCGTCGGCATCCCCCGGGAAATCGTCAAGAAGGTCTTCGAACCATTCTTCACGACCAAGCTGGGCGGCAAGGGCACCGGCCTCGGTCTCGCCATCTGCTACGGCATCGTCAAGATGCACCGCGGCAGCATCGTGGTCCAGTCGAATGCCGACCCCAAGGCCGGGCCGACCGGCACGACGATGACCGTCAAACTGCCACGCCATCCGCAGGGAGGGCTGGCATGAGACCGACGCGCCGACGAACGTGCGGAAGGCAGGTGTGAGATGGAAAGACTGAAGCTCCTGGTGGTCGATGACGAACAGCCGATGCGCGAGGGCGTAATCCGGGCGCTGCGCAAGTACACGGTCAGCCTGCCCTACGCGGAGGACGACTACGGGTTCGAGCTGTGCGAGGCGGGTACCGGCGAGGAAGCCCTCGAGTTGATTGAAAAGGCCCCGCCCGACCTGCTGCTGCTCGATTACAAGCTGCCCGGTATCAAGGGCCTGGACGTGCTCGACTACATCACTCAACGCCAGCTCGATATCCTGACGGTGATGATTACGGCCTACGCGTCGCTCGAGACCGCAGTCAGTGCGACCCGGTATGGAGCGTACGACTTCCTGGCCAAGCCGTTCACACCGGAAGAGCTCCGCTCCGCGGTCCACAAGGCAACGAAGCACCTCGTGCTGTCTCGCCAGGCGCGCCGGCTCAGCGAGGAAAAACGCCGGGTGCGATTCCAGTTCATCTCGGTGCTGGCGCACGAACTCAAGTCCCCGCTGGCCGCGGTGGAGGGCTACCTGCGGATAATCCAGGCGAAGTCCGCCGGCGAGACCCTCGCCGCCTACGACACGATGGTAGGTCGTTCGATTACCCGGCTGGAAGGAATGCGGAAGATGATTCTCGACATCCTCGACCTGACCCGCATCGAATCGGGCCAGAAGAAGCGGGAGCTGGCCGAGGTCGACCTGCGCGAAGTCGCGCAGGCCGCGATTGAGACGGCCCTGCCCTCGGCCCAAGAGCGCGGCGTGACCATCGAACTCCACGCACCCGAGCGGGCGCCGCTGTCGGCGGACCGCGGCGAGCTGGACATCATCCTTAACAACCTGGTGTCCAACGCGGTAAAGTACAATCGCCCCGACGGCCGCGTCGACCTGACTATCGAGACTGACGAGGAACGGGCGACAATTACCTGCCGGGACACCGGCATCGGGCTCTCCGAAACGGAGGCGCAACAGCTCTTCCGGGAGTTCGTGCGCATCAAGAACGCCAAGACCAAGAACATCCTCGGTTCGGGGCTGGGCCTCTCGACGGTCAAGAAGCTCGCGACCGAGTATTACGGCGGCGACGTCCGCGTCGACTCGGCCCCGGGCGCGGGCAGCACCTTCACCGTTACGCTGCGCCGGCACCAACCGGCGCCGGCAGCGGCCCCCGAGAGCCGTTAGCCGACCTCACCGCGACCGGCGCCGGTGGCGGTCGCCGCTGCTTGCCAGCGGGACGGATTTATGGTACACTGCATTCTTTAGGTCGCACGCCAACCCATTCGTAACAATCCAAGGGATCGGGCCTAAAGACCGGTAAGAATTAAAAGGAGTTGCTATGCCCAAGGTCCTGATCGTTGACGACGACCCGGATATAGTCGATTCCCTGAAGCTTATCCTTTCCGCCGAAGGGTACGCGGTGGCCGCGGCCACGAGCAGGGAAGAGTGTATGCGGGCAGTCGAGAAAGAGCAGCCCGACCTCATCATCCTTGACGTGATGATGGAGCAGCCGGACGACGGTTTTGTCGTCGCCCAGGACCTGCGCCGGAAGGGCTTGAAGACGCCGATTATCATCCTGAGTTCAATCGGCCACGTGACCGGGTACAAGTACGGCAAAGATTCGGACATGGCGCCGGTCGACGAGTTCGTGGCGAAGCCGGTGGCGCCGGCCGACCTGGTTGCCAAGGTCAAGAAGTTCCTGAGGAAGTAAGCATGCTGGCAACTGAAAGAGAATCTCTCCGCCACGAAATCGCGGAACTGGCCGAGAAGTTTGAACACAAGCGCGACGGCATGATGCCGATGCTGGAAACCATCCAGGAGAAATACCGCTGCGTCTCGGATTTCGCCATGCAGGAAGTGGCGCGGCAACTGGGCGTATTCCCGACCGAGGTCTACGGCGTCGTTTCGTTCTATTCATTCCTGTCAACCGAGCCCAAGGGCAAGTTCGTCATCCGGCTCTGCCGGACCCTGTCCTGTGACTTCGCCGGCAAGCGCGAGGTCGCGCGGCAGCTTGAGAACGAACTCGGCATCCGGTTCGGTGAGACCACCAAAGACCGGCTGTTCTCGCTCGAGTACTGCAACTGCCTGGGCATGTGCGACAATGGGCCGGCGCTGCTGGTCAACAACGACGTGTACACCCGTGTCCATCCCGAACTGGTCTCCGATATCCTGGAGAAGTACCGGCGGATGTTCGGCCCGGCGTCACAACTCGAAGAGATGGAGGCGCACCATGCGTAGGACGAATGACGAAGTTGTAAGTGGAAATGACAAAGTCCGGAGTTTTGTCCTTAGCCCTTTGTACTTTGGACTTGCACCGGAGGTGCTTTGTGGCTAACGTCGTTCACATCATGGAGCGGTACGAGCCGGGCTCCGGCCTGAAGAAAGCCCTGTCGCAGTCACGGCAGGACGTCATCCGGACCGTGCGCGAGAGCGGCATCAAGGGCCGGGGCGGCGCTGGGTTCCCGACCGCGGTCAAGTGGAACCTCTGCGCGGTTGTCCAGTCTGAGAAGAAGTTCATCGTCTGCAACGCCGACGAGGGCGAGCCGGGGACGTTCAAGGACCGGCTGCTCCTGGCCGAGCGGACCGACGCCCTGTTCGACGGCATCACCATCGGTGGATACGCCATCGGCGCGAAGCTGGGCATCATCTACCTGCGCGCCGAGTACACCTATATGCGGCCCGGGCTTGAGGCGAAGCTCGCCGAGCGCCGCACCAGCGGCCTTTTGGGCACGAGCATCCTCGGCTCCGGGTGCAACTTCGACATCGAAGTCCGGATGGGAGCGGGCGCGTACGTCTGCGGCGAGGAGACCGCCCTCATCCAGTCACTCGAGGGCAACCGCGGCGAGCCGCGCAACCGGCCGCCGTACCCGGTGAACACCGGGCTCGTGGGCGCGCCGACGTCGGTGAACAACGTCGAGACGCTCATCGCCTGTGCGCACATCCTGGCCAAGGGTCCCGAGTGGTTCCGCAAGTTCGGTACCGAGGCTTCGACCGGCACCAAGCTGCTTTCGATTTCCGGCGACTGCAAGAAGCCGGGAGTTTACGAAGTGCCATGGGGCATCTCGCTGGCGGACGTCATCGACCTCTGCGGTGGTGAAGGCGCTAAGGCAGTGCAGGTCGGCGGCGCGTCCGGCCGGACCGTGCCGGCGGCGCAGTTCCGCCGCAAGCTCGGGTTTGAGGACCTCGCGACCGGCGGCTCGATAATCATCATCGGGCCGGAGCGCGACCTGCTCGACGTGGCCGAGAACTTCCTCGACTTCTTCGTCGAGGAGTCGTGCGGCCAGTGCACCCCGTGCCGCGAAGGCAACCCGAAGCTGCTGGAAGGCGTGCAGCTCTTGAAGCACGGCAAGTGCTCCATCGGCTACCTGCGCGAGCTCCAGGGCCTCGGACGCACCATGCAGGCCGCGTCCAAGTGCGGGCTGGGTCAATCCAGCGCCAACGCGTTTCTCGACATCACCGAACACTTCCGGTCCGAAATCCTCGGCCGGGTCAGCGAAAGAGGACAGGGGTCGGGGGCTAGGGAGCAAGGGAGGGCATCGTGAGCTTCCGTGCGACCGCAGGCTCCGTCTTTGTGTCTTTGTGTCTTTGTGGTATATCCTCTCTGAAAGTGGAGGCGCGAAATGCCTGAGAAGAAACACCCGAACAAGGTAGCCGTCACGAGCGCGGTCCCGACCAGCGAGAAGCCGCACGTCGTTACCGGCGGCAAGCCCGGCGACATCGGCGGGCTGGTCTCGGTGAAAATCGACGACATCGAACTCAAGGTGCCGTTCGGCACGACCATCCTCGAGGCGGCGAAGACCGCGGGAATCCGGATTCCCACGCTCTGCTACCATGAAGACCTCTGCCTCGCCGGGGTCTGCCGTATCTGCGTCGTCGAGGTGGCGAAGCAGCGGACGCTCCAGACCTCGTGCACCTTCCCGATTACCGAACCGATTACCGTCACCACCACCAGCCAGCGGGTCAGGCAGGCGCGCCGTCACGTCCTCGACCTGCTGCTCGCCAAGCACTACGGCGAATGCTACTCCTGCTTCCGCAACAACAACTGCGAGTTGCAGGCGCTCGCCAAAGAGTACGGCGTCGACTTCTTCCGGTTCGGCCACGTCGAAAAGCCGAAGTACGAGGTCGACCGTTCATCGTACTCGGTCGTGCGCGACATGAACAAGTGCGTGCTCTGCCGCCGCTGCGTGCGGACCTGCATCGACCTGCAATCGGTCGGCGTCCTGACCGCGGCGCAGCGCAGCGACCGGACGCGCATCGAGACGTTCCTCGACCGACCGCTTGCGGACGTCATCTGCATCAACTGCGGCCAGTGCATCAACCGCTGCCCGACCGGGGCGCTCCGTGCCAAGGACCCGTCCGACGAAATCTGGGCCGCGATTGACGACCCGAAGAAGCACGTCGTGATGCAGACCGCGCCGAGCCCGCGCGCGGCAATCGGTGAGGAATTCGGCCTGGAACCGGGAACGTCGGTGACGCAGGAAATGAACACCGCCATCCGCCGGGCGGGATTCGACATGGTCTTCGACACCAACACCACCGCCGACCTCACCATCCTCGAAGAAGGCACCGAATTGCTGCACCGGCTGTACAAAGCGCTGGTCCAGGGCGAGAAGGGCATCCTGCCCCAGTTCACTTCCTGCTCGCCGGGCTGGGTCAAGTTCATCGAGCACTTCTACCCCGAGTTCCTGCCCTGCCTGTCGACCTGCAAGAGCCCGCAGCAGATGTTCGGCGCGCTCATCAAGACCTACTACGCCCAGAAACAGGGCATCGACCCGGCCGACATCGTCTCGGTGTCACTGATGCCGTGTTCGGCCAAGAAGTTCGAGGCCAACCGGCCGGAGATGCACGCGTCCGGCTACAAAGACGTTGACTACGGGCTGACCACGCGCGAAATGGCCCAGATGATAAAGGAAGCGGGCATCGACCTGACCCGCCTGCCCAAGTCGCACTTCGACCTGCCCTTTGGCGACGCTTCCGGCGCGGGCCTGATTTTCGGCGCTACCGGCGGCGTGATGGAAGCGGCAATCCGCACCGTCGTCGAAGTCGTAACCGGCCTGAAGGCCGAGCAGGTCTTCTCCGACGCCAACGTCATCCCGGTGCGCGGGTTCGAGGGCATCAAGTACATGGAAATCGCGATACCGCAGCTCGGGCCGGTGCCGGCGCTGTTCAACTCCCTTATCAAGAAAGGCAAGCTGGGCGCGACCTGGGACTGGCTCAAAGGCGCGACCCTCAAAATCGCGGTGGCGCACGGGACCGCCAATGCCCGCAAGCTGATGGACGACATCAAAGCGGGCGGCAAGTTCTCACAGTGCCACTTCATCGAGGTCATGGCCTGTCCGGGCGGATGCCTGGGCGGCGGCGGACAACCGATTCCCACCTCGCCCTCGATTCGCGCGGCCCGGGCCAAAGCCATCTACGGCGAAGACATGGGTCTGGCCCTGCGCAAGTCGCACGAGAACCCGCACGTCATCAAACTGTACGAAGAGTTCCTCACCGACGGGCCGTGCGGTGAACAAAGCCACAAATACCTGCACACCCACTACACGCCGAGAGGCGACTACCTCGTCTAGACCGAGACCAAACACACCAGCGCCCCGCCTCGCGGGGCGCTCGGTCTTTCGGGCCGGTCTGGCGGCGGCGAGGATTGACGCGACAGGGGCCGCGGCCTAACATCTTCGGGTACGAGCTTAGACATGCGACGAGAGCAGACTGAACCTGACGTGCTGATGCCGGTCCTGTTTGTCGGGCACGGCAGCCCGATGAACGGTATCGAAGATAGTGCGTTCGTTCGCGGATGGCAGGAGGCGGCCAAACGCCTGCCCCGCCCGAAGGCCATCCTCTGCGTCTCCGCCCACTGGGAGACTGACGGAACTCAGGTGACCGCAGTGGAGCAACCGCGCACGATTCACGATTTCGGCGGATTCCCACGCGAGCTGTATGAAATAGCGTACCCGGCGCCGGGCGACCCGGCGCTGGCGCAGGAGGTTGTACGGCGCATGACTCACACCAAGGTCAGCCTGGACCGGCGCTGGGGCCTGGACCACGGCTGCTGGGTCGTGTTGCGACGGATGTTTCCCGCCGCCGACATCCCGGTCGTCCAGCTCAGCCTCGACCACGCTCAACCGGCCGCGCGCCACTACGAAGTCGGCGCGGAGTTGGCCTCGTTGCGGCGGGCCGGCGTGCTGGTCGTTGCCAGCGGCAACATTGTCCACAATCTGGGCATGGCTAAAGTGCGCGGCGAGGACTTCAACGAGCCGTATGGATTCGACTGGGCGATTGAGGCGAGCCAACTCTTCAAGAAACTCATTTCACAACGCCGGCACGACGCACTCTGCGACTACGAATCGCTGGGTCGGGCGGCACGGCTCGCCGTGCCCACGCCCGAGCACTTTCTGCCGGTGCTCTACGCGCTGGCTCTGAGGGAACCGGACGAGCCGCTCGAATGGTTCAACGACGTTCCGGTTGCGGGTTCGCTGACGATGACGTCATTCATCCTGCCGGGCGCGTGGCCCCGGAGGCCGCAACCGAGCCCGATGTAACCACAGATGAACGCAGATGGACGCAGATAGCTCGGGCTCGGACAAGGCAGAATTCAGAGACCAGAGACGAGAATGCAGAAGTGCGGAGACGGAGAGGACTATCCACAGATTTCATAGCGCGGCCTCGGAGGCCGCAAGTCAAAATGCAAAATGCCCGACCGGTCGTCATTCCGCTCGTTCCTACGGTGGCGAAGCCACACGCAGCGAGGAATCTCGACCCTTCGGCAAGCTTGGGCAAGCTCTGCCCCGTCGACAGACGAGATTCCTCGTCGCTCCGCTCCTCGGAATGACATCTTCGCGAAAGCGACGATCC
>CAIVTL010000217.1 GCA_903908785.1 Caldifarciminota bacterium
AAGATTCCTGCCGGCGAGGCAATCGCCCGCTACGAGGCGCCGCGCGGCGAGAACATCCACTTCATGAAGTCCAACGGCACCGAGAAGCCGGACCGGGTCAAAGTCCGCGCGCCGACCTATGCCAACATGCCGGCCACGATTGTCGCCCTGAAAGGGGCCTATGTCGCGGACATCCCGATAACGGTTGCCGCGATTGACCCCTGCTTCTGCTGTGCCGACCGGATGGTGCGGCTCGTGGACAACCGCACCGGCCGCAACGACCTCATGACCTGGCCCCAGCTCCAACGGTACTCCCGCGAGTGGACGAGCCGCAACCGCCCCGGCCCCCATTAGGAACTGGAAATTGGTAATTAGGAATTAGCTAATGCCTCTTCTCAAGGTTCTCCTCTACCTGCTGGTCTTCCCCGGCGTCATCTTCCTGTTCGCGTTCTCGACCTTTGCCGAGTGGTTCGACCGCAAGATCTACGCCCGCCTGCAGAACCGCATCGGCCCGCTGCACACCGGCAGCTCGGGCATACTCCAGCCGGTGGCCGACTTCATCAAGCTCCTATCCAAAGAAGACGTGGTACCGACCAACGCCGACAAAGGCATCTTCAACGTCCTGCCGCTCATCTCCCTCGCATCCGCCATTACCGCGTTCATGATGGTCCCGATATTCCGGCTGCACCTGCCGTTCACGTCCTTCCCCGGCGACCTCATCGTCATCATCTACGTGCTCAGCATCCCGACCATCGTGTACTTCCTGGCCGGCTGGCACTCCACCAACTACTTCGCCATGCTCGGCTCGTTCCGGAACCTGACCCAGCTCTTCGGCTACGAGGTCCCGCTGTTCCTTGCCCTGCTGGCCCCGGCCATGCTGGCCGGCGCGTGGCAGAACGGTGTCTGGCTGCCGGCCAACTGGCAAATCAGTTCCATCGGCAGCTTCTACATGCTGCACCCGTACCTGATTCCGGTCAACATCATCGGCTTCATCGTGGCCCTGATTGCGCTCCAGGCCAAGCTCGAACGCGTGCCGTTCGACGCGCCGGAAGCGGAAACCGAAATCGTCGCCGGCGCGCTCACCGAGTACTCGGGCAAGAAACTCGCGCTGTTCCGGCTCACCATCGACATCGAGCTCGTGACCGGTTCGGCCCTGATTGCGGCCATCTTCCTCGGCGGATTCGTCCTGCCGCCGGTAATGCTCGGCAGCCTGGACGTCTCGGCACCGCTTTCGTTCATCCTCTTCATCCTCAAGACCCTCTTTGTCGTCGGCCTGCTCTCGCTGATGCGGGCGCTGATGGGCCGGCTGCGCATCGACCAGACCATCGCCTTCTCCTGGCGCTGGCTGGCGCCGCTCAGCATAGTTCAGATACTGATTGCCATCGGCCTGAAGGCCTTCGTGAGGTTCTAGTGGCGAAACTCCGAGCCGTCGCGATGCTGCCCGAACTGATACGGAACTTCTTCCGCAAACCCAACACCGTGAAGTACCCGTTTGAGCACCTCACGCCACCGCCCGACTACCGGGGAAAGATGGTCTGGGATGCCGACAAGTGCATCGGCTGCCAGGCCTGCGTCCGTGACTGCCCGACCAACGCCGTTGACGTCATTAAGGCCGAGCCGGACGTCAAGAAGTTCAACACCACCTACCGGATGTACACCTGTATCTTCTGTGGCCAGTGCGTGGACTCCTGCCCGGTGGACTGCGTAAGCTGGACCAGCAGCTTCGAGCTATCGAGCGACAAGCCCCAGACGATTCAGTACAACGCAAGCCCCGAAGCTATCGCCCTCGCCCGCAAACAGGCAGCCGACAAAGCCGCCGCTGCCGCCCAAGCCGCGTCCGCGCCCAAGCCCGAGCCCCCCGCCGACAAACCCGCCGCCTAACCCGCCCGCGCGCCGTCTCGTAGCCCGCGTTCCGCCGTCCGCCAATCGTCAATCGGAAACCCTAAATCGAAAGTGGAGTGAACCGCCAAGAGCGCCAAGAACGCCAAGGGCGAATGGGAAAGGGGTAATGGCAAAGTGCGAACAGGAATACCAGGACACGAAGGTCCTGAGTTTGAGTCATTGAGACATTGGCGTTTGTCTGGGGTTTAGTGCTTGTGATTTGAGATTTCCCGCGCCTCGCGGGCTTTGGGATTTGGGGTTTGGAGTTTGGAATTTCCCGCTCCTAGCGGGCGTTGTATCTCTCGAAGTCTGTCTCGTTGTTCGCCTGAACGTATCTTTACCTGTATCGCGACCGGCGTCGGCACCTGCGTCTGCACCTGAATCTCAACCTCGACCTCAACCTCTACCTTTACCTCTACCTCTACCTTTGCCTCATCCTCAACCTCTTCCTGTTCCAGAAGCTGTTCCAGAAGCCGTTCGAGGCATCCTTCGTCTCGTCTTTCGGCCTCAGGTAACCGCAGTTGAAAGGTTTGGCGTACCGCGCGGCAGTCCGGCAGACCCTACCCCCTAGGAGTCCGGCCGAAAAGTCTTGACAAACGTCCTATTCTATGTTAGTCTTGGGTTATCGTTGAGCAGCCGGTAGACAGCCCGAGGTTTTCCGAGAGGAG
>CAIVTL010000218.1 GCA_903908785.1 Caldifarciminota bacterium
CAGCATACGACTCAATCTACGACGAGACGAACGGCGCAAGATACGATGTGAGGTACAACGAAGGGAACAATCGAGTCTCGATTCTGAGCCCAACACCGCCCCAAACCCGATATTGAAAGCCAAGAACACAGGAGGAAGCGGGGCATTGTTCCTTCGCACCCGTCAGTTTCGTGGCCTTCGTGGTTCCTGTGTCGGTTTCAGGAAGGAAAGAGTCCAAGGGACCCAGGAATCAAGGATTCGAGTGCCTGCCACTTTGTCCCTCTGTCCATCTTTCCCTTTATCCCTTTGCAGGTCACGACAGCCCGCTCAGCTTCCCGTCGTCCGCGATGTCTATCTTCAGCGCGTTCGGCTTCTTGGCAAGGCCGGGCAGGAGTTCGATTTCGCCCGCAACCGGCACGAGGTAGCCCGCGCCCGCGCGGATGTGAACCGCCGAAATGGTTATCTTGAACCCCTCGCACGCACCCAGGCACTCCGGGTCGTCGGAGAACGAGAGCTGCGTCTTGGCGATGCAGACCGGCAGCTTGTCGAATCCAAGCGTGTAGATGCGCTTCAGGTCGCGCTCAGCCCGCGGCGTGTAGACCACCCGGTCCGCGCCATATATCTTCCGCGCCACTATCTCAATCTTCTCCTCGACCTTCGCGCCGTAGTCGTACACCGGCTTGTTCTGCCCCGGCTTCTCCTCTATCTGCTTCATCACCGCCTGCGCCAGCTCGACGCAGCCCTTGCCGCCCTCGGTGAAACCCGTGCTCACCGCAACCGGCACGCCGTGCTCGCGGCAGTACCGCTTCACCAGCTCAAGGTCATCGTCCGAATCCGCCTCAAACCGGTTGAGCGCGACCACCGGCTCAAGCCCCAGTGTCCGGCAGTTCTCAATGTGCCGGCGCAGGTTCTCAAACCCCGCCCACAAGTCCGTCAGCGTCCCCTTCTTTGCATCCTTGGCCCCGCCCTGGTGCTTGAGCGCGCGGACCGTGGCCACGAGCACGCACGCCGCGACGTCCCAGCCCGCCAGCGGCGCAACGATGTCCACGAACTTCTCCGCCCCGAGGTCCGACCCGAACCCGGCTTCAACTATCGCGTACTCGGATAACCGCAGGGCTGCGTTGATTGCGATGATGCTCGCCGTACCGTGCGCGATATTGGCGAACGGCCCGGCGTGAATGAGCGCGGGCGTGTTCTCGGTCGTCTGCACCAGGTTCGGTTTGATTGCGTCCTTCAAGAGCACCGCCATCGCGCCGGTCGCGCCCAAGTCGGTCGCGGTAATCGGCTTGTCGTCGTAGCTCAGGGCCACCAGAATCCGGCCCAGCCGCTGCTTCAAGTCAGCCCGGTTCACAGCCAGGGCCAGAATCGCCATCACTTCCGACGCCGCAGTTATCACGCAACTGTCCTCCCGTGCCGGCCCGTCCGACCTGCCGCCGAGGCCCACGACCATCATCCGCAGCACGCGGTCGTTCATGTCAATAGTGCGCGGGAACGCAATCTCCCGGCCGTCAATCCGGAGCGGGTTGTCAAAGTGGATTGAGTTGTCCAGCATCGCCGACAGCAAGTTATGCGCCGACGTGATGGCGTGGAAGTCGCCGGTGAAATGGAGGTTGATGTCCTCCATCGGCAGCACCTGCGAATACCCGCCGCCAGCCGCCCCACCCTTGATGCCGAACACCGGCCCGAGAGATGGCTGGCGCAGCACCGCGATGGACTTCTTCCCTAGCCGATTGAACGCCATCGAAAGCCCGGTTGACACGGTGGTCTTGCCCTCCCCGTACTTGGTCGGCGTCACCGCGGTGACGAGCACCAGCTTGCCCACGGGCTTGTCCTTCAACTGGTCCAGGAGCCGCACCGAGAACTTCGCCTTGAGGTTCCCGTTCGGCAGAATCAGGTCCGGGTCGGTGATTCCGAGCCCGGCCGCAATCTCAGCAATCGGCCGCAACTTCGCCTGCTGCGCAATCTCAATATCACTAAGCACAAATCCTCCAATGTCCAAGTGGAACCACAGATGAACACTGATGAACACTGATGGAGAACACGGGTCCGGACCCTGAGCCTAATCTGTGTTCATCTACGTTCATCTGTGGTTTCTTCTCCTCTCCGACTTCTCAAGCAAATCTCCGCGCACAGCCCGGAACCCGGAATGGAACCGCCAAGAGCGCCAAGGCCGCCAAGACCGGATTCCACCACTTCCGCGTACAGCCCGGAACCCGGAATGGAACCGCCAAGAACGCCAAGGTCGCCAAGCCCGGATTCCGCCACTGCAGATTGCCAACTGCAACCTTGAGACTCGCGCGCCCCGTGCCCGCGCGCAACCCGCCCATCATTAGACACCGGAAACCCCACCCACGTCAAGTCCGGTCGAGGTCTATGTCAGCGCACACACGCGCGATCATCCCGCGAATGCTCACACGGCGCGACCCAGGACTCACGCCGGGATCGAACCGGCAACGGCAGTCGCCGCGACCCATCGGGCCGTACAGAGAACGTAGCACTGCACGGCGAGCGAAGCCCGACGAGAAACGAACGCCGGAGCGAGTCGAAAGCCACGCCAAGGGTCAGTCAAGAGGACGCCCCAAGAACACCGCCAAAGCACGAGCCACGGAGCGCCCGAAAGCCCTCCGCCCGATGCACGCCGCGGCCCGCGGCCCAAAGCGCGGCCCTTGGCTGGCATTACGGTCTCGGAGTTCGTCCTAAGGATCGTCCGTAAGGTCGTCCCAGAGGTCGTCGTCAGGGTGATTCCGGCGACGACCAAGGAGACGAAGCCGGAGACGACCGTAGGGACAACCTGTTAGACGACCACTGAGACAGCCATGACGACGACCCCAGTGACCTATCCTTAGACAATTCAAGGGATTACCCAAAGGACGACCCTTGAGACAGACGTGTAGACGACCCCAAAGACGACCTCGGTGTTCGTCTAAGTGACGACCTCCAAGACGACCTAGGGGACCGTCCCCTAGACGGTCCCCTACACAATCACCAAGACGACCTTCTGGACGACCTACGGAACCATGGCACAAATCCCAGGCCGCTTGCCTGTCCACGCAACTTTCTAGAATTACGGCACTTAGGTGATGCTAATTCCTTTGGTCGTAGCGAGCGTCTAGGAGTCTGTCGGAGAACTCACCATGATCGGGCAATGTCTCACCGATTTTGGTCTGTGGAAGAGTTGGTCAGCGTAGTCTCCGG
>CAIVTL010000219.1 GCA_903908785.1 Caldifarciminota bacterium
ACCCGTTCTTCGTCGCGACCCAGTTCCACCCGGAGTTCAAGTCAAGACCGCTGAGGCCCCATCCGCTATTCCACGAGTTCATCAAGGCCGGCTATGAGTTTGCCCGGCGCCGCTCTCGCGCTGGTTCGGGCTCTGCCCGATAGCCCGGCAGTACTCCTTGCCCGCGCAATCGTTCTGCTGTACCTGGCGCTGAGGCCGGACTACCGGCGGGAAATCAGACGTAACCTGCGTATTATCATGGGGAAAGACAGCCGGTGGTTCTGGATGCGCAATGGCTGGCGACTGGGGAGGAACCTGGCCCTGATGGCCAGGATTGGAGAGAGAACCGGCGACGCATTCATTGACAGTGCGACGGTATGCGGAGAGAATCTTACCCGTCAGCTATTGGAACAAGAATTGCATGTGGCCATGGCTTCGTTTCATTTCGGCCTGTGGGAGTACCTGCCCCAGGTGTATAGCCGCGACGGCTGCCGGGTTGTGCTTGCGGTCGGCGAGCAGCGGGACCCGGGCCTGGGCAGGCAGTTGTCGGCTTTGCGGCGGACCGGAGGCGTGAGCATGGCCAAAGGAATCAGGCAGGCAATCAAGGCCGCCGACGGGCCGTCAATCACCGGTTTCATGTTGGACAATACCAGTCAGGGCACCCAGACTTGGACTGAGTGCGACGGAGTCAAGGTTAGGCTGCCGGACATCGGGTTCAGGCTTGCCGCACGGAAAGGCGGCGGGCTTGCGCCGGCCTTTGCCCGATTGGACCGGGGCCGGTTGCGGGTTGATGCGTACCCGGCCGGGGATGAGCAGGCGGCAGCGCGTGCGCTGCTCGACCAGGTTCGGAAGCATCCCGAGGAGTGGGTGTGGTGGGGCAAGGCAGGAGCAATCAGCGGATGAAGTCAGAAGTCAAGAGTCAAAGGTCAAAAGTCAAAACGCGGGCTGCCGGATGCCGTGTGCTGTATGCCGTATGCTTTATGCTCCTTGCCTGCAACGACAAGCCGGTCTGCGGGCCGAACCCGGTGTTGCCCAGCCAGGTGATTGAGGGCTTCACGCTGCATGAGAGTTCGAGCGGCAAGCGGTTGTACACGCTGGAGGCGCAGAAGGCGTATGTATATGACCCGGTCCAGCGGGTTGATGTGACCGGGCTGCGGGTGCTGTTCTATGACGAGGTCGGCGGCGTCCATTCCACGCTGGTGGCGGACGAAGGTTCGATATACTCGAAGAACGAGGACCTCGTCGCGCGCGGTCACGTCATCGTGCGGACTTCGGACAGCACTGTGCTCGTAACCGATTCATTGTCGTGGAGCAACCTGGGCCGGCTGGTCCGGACCGATGCCGACCTGGTGATTGAGACTCCCAAAGGGAGAGTCGAGGGCAAAGGACTGGTGTCCGATGCCGGGCTGAACAAGATTGACATTCTGAGCCCGGTCAAGGGAACGTCGGACTACGATTTTGAGACGGGGAAGTAAAGGCTGAAGGATGAAGGCGGAAGGATGAAGTCGGAGCGGGCCGGGCGAATGCGTCTTCTGCTGGCGGGGCTGGCGCTTTGCGTTGGGCTGAGCGACGCGGCCCGGCTGAATGCGAAGCACATGTCCATCGAGCGCACTCCTGAAGGCGATGCAACCGTGTTTCGCGACAGCGTCGTGATAACCGACGGCGATACCCGGATAACCGCGAACCTGGCGCGGATGTACGAAGGTAAAGGTATGGCGCTCATCAGCGACGCCGTTCACATCACCAATCCCGATGCCCAGGTCTGGGCCGATTCGGCCCGGTATCATTTTTCGGACAAGCTCGCCGAACTCTTCGGCAACGTGCGTGTACGGCAGGAGTCGCTGGACATTCGGGCGCCGAAGCTGCTCTATCGCTCGAAGGAGAGGTCGGTGCGGGCCGACTCGGGAGTCGTCCTGGAGAACATCAACCGCAGCTTTCGGCTGACTGGTCGGAAGGGTACGTATGACATGGACGGTGACGTCGGGGTGGTTGACTCGAGCCCGGTGCTGATATGGAGACGGGAGTCGAGAGGCGAGAGTCGAGAGCGGAAGGATTCGGCCCGGGTCACGAGCCGGCAGATGTTCTGGTACGAGAAGGAATCACGGGCCCTTGCTCAGGGCGACGTGCGGCTGAAATCGGGCGCCACCGTGCTCGAGTGCGACACGGTCAACTTCTTTTCCGGGGCGGATTCGGGTATGGCGCTGGGCGGGCCGCGGGTGCGCGACAGTGTGAGCCGGGCGAGCGGTGACACGATGGTCTTCCGCGTCAGAAATGGTGCGCTCGAGTGGGTGACGGTCCGCAACCGCGCATCCGGTGAGTATCGGACCGAGGGCGGCGACTCGATTGTGGTCGCGGGTAAGACAATCGAACTCCGGGTCGCGGGCGGCGGGATTGACCGGGTTGAGGTCAGCGAGTTGACGTCAGGCCAATTGATCAGGACCGGCGAAAAGGGGAAATGAGAAGCGAGAGGCGAGGCCCATGAAGCTGTCGACTCAGGACCTGGTCAAGCGGTACGGCGAGCGCAAGGTCGTGGACGGAGTGAGCCTGGAGTTGCAGTGCGGGGAGATTGTCGGGTTACTCGGGCCCAACGGAGCCGGTAAGACTACTACGTTCCACATGATAACCGGGTTCATCCGTCCCGAACAGGGCACGATTACGCTGGACGGCCGGGACATCACGCGGATGCCGGTCTACAAGCGGGCGCGGCTGGGCCTGGGGTATCTCTCCCAGGAGCCTTCGATATTCAGAAAGCTGTCGGTAGAAGACAATGTCAGGGCGATCCTGGAGATGCTGGGTGTGCCCAAGGCAGAGCGGGCGGCCCGGGTGGACGAGTTGCTGGTCAAGTTCAATGTCGGGCATCTGAAGAAGCAGCGGGGCGGCACGCTGTCCGGCGGGGAGCGGCGCCGGGTCGAGCTGGCGCGGGCGCTCGCCTCCCGGCCTTCGTTCCTGCTGCTGGACGAGCCTTTCACCGGGATTGACCCGATTGTCCGGGCTGAAATTCAGGATATCGTGAGGAAGCTGCGGGACGAAGGTCTGGGGATTCTGATTACCGACCACAATGTGCGCGAGACGCTGGAGATTACCGACCGGGCGTACGTCATGTACGACGCGCGCGTGCTGCTTGCCGGCACGTCGGATGACCTGGTTAAGGACGAGAAGGCACGACAGGTCTACCTCGGCGAGCGCTTCCGGATATGAACCTCGGGCTCCACCTGACGCAGCGGCTTGAGATGCGGCTGACGCCGCAGCTTATCCTGCAGATGACGATACTGCAGGCTTCAGCCCTGGACCTGGAGCAGATGGTGCGCGAGGAGATGGAGAAGAATCCGGCGTTGGAGGAATCGGACGACAGCCCGGGCACGGTCGAATCCGATGTAATCGCCTCCATTTCCGAGCCCGCGCCCGAAGCGGCTGCGCCGGTCTCGATGGTTGACGCACCGGCCCCGCAGACCAACGAGTCGCAGGTTGAGATTCGGCCCGGCGAGGAGTATACAGTCAACGAGCTGATGCCGGATGACGGCTGGTCTCCGACGGCCTACACGGGCACCGGGTCGGACGACGACCAGACGTCAGCCGTTGAACTTGCCGCCGGGCCGGGACAGAGCCTGGTCGAGTCGTTGATGCCGCATCTCCGCAGCGTCCTGAGCGAGGAGGACGCGCGGGTTGCCGAGTTCATAGTCGAGTCGCTGGACGATGACGGGTTCCTGACTATGACTGACGAGGAGGTTGCCGAGCAGCAGGGAGTTGACGTGGAGCGGGTCCGGTCAATCCTCTATGCCATCCAGCGGCTGGAACCCGGGGGTATCGCGTGTCATGACCGGCGGGAGTCCTTCCTGATCCAGCTTGAACTGGCGGAGGCCGACCCGGCCGGGCTGGAGCATAAGCTGCTGACTGACCACTGGGAACTGCTGATGAAGAAGCAGACCGCCAGGATTGCGAAGCTGTGCGGTGTCACCGAGGACAAGGTGCGGCGCGCGGTCATGCGGCTGCTGACGCTCGAGACCCGGCCGGCGCGCGGCTTCGCGCCCGGCACCGCGGACTACGTCTCGCCCGACTTTTCGGTGGAGTGGCAGGGTGACCTGCTGGTCGCCAGCGCCAACGACGAGCGGTTCCCGCGGCTGCGGCTTTCCCAGCGCTACATCGAGATTCTGAAGACCCCCAAGGCCTACGCGCCCGAGCAGGTGCAGTTCGCCCGGGAGAAGCTGCAGCGGGCGCTGATGTTCCTGCGGGGCATCGAATCGCGGCGCCGGACCCTGAAGCGGCTGGTGGATTTGATTATCGAGGAACAACATGATTTCTTCCTGCACGGTAAGCAGCACCTGAAGACCGCGACTTTGAAGCGGGCCGCGGATGTCATCGGGGTTCACGCATCGACCGTGTCCCGGGCAATCGCGGGCAAGTACCTCGAGACCGACCAGGGCATCTTTCCGTTCAGCTACTTCTTCAAGGCCGGGGCCGGCGACACGTCGCGTACCAGTGTCAAGCAGAAGATCCAGGCGATTATCGACGGCGAAGACAAGCAGAATCCGCTGAGCGATGACGAGATTTGTACGAAGCTGAAGCTGGAGAAAATCAACATCTCAAGGCGAACCGTGGCCAAGTACCGGGCCGAGCTCGGGGTGCCGGGGTGTAGTGACCGGAAAGGATTCTGAGACGATTCTAGATTCTAGATTGCAGATTCCAGATTGCAGATTTGGGGTTTGGAGTTTGGAGTTTAGAGTTTGAGGTCCTCGTAGATGCACGTTGTAGTCGGAACCGCGGGCCACATTGACCATGGCAAGTCGGCGCTGGTTAAGGCCCTGACCGG
>CAIVTL010000220.1 GCA_903908785.1 Caldifarciminota bacterium
TTCGGCCTTGCCTTTGCCCTTGCCCATCGGGCCGCAGCCCGCAAGCAGGGCGAGGGCTATCGAACCCGCGATAATCGTGCGCGATAATCTCATCATCATCTCCTTAGTATTCTCCGACTGCCTTCTGGAACTTCGCTCGGGCAACCTGGTAGTTGGCCAGCGCGTTGAAGTACGAAACCCGGGCCTGGGTCAGCGCCAACTGCGAGTCCATGTAATCGAGGTTGGTCAACAGGCCGTTCTGAAACCGCTGCTCGGCCAGCCCGAGGGCGGCCTCGGCCACTTCGACGTTCTTTGCCTGGTACTTCATGTTCCTTGATTCCTGGTTGAGTGCCAGCACCTGGGCATGGACGTCGAGCCGGATGCCGTCCTCGGCCATCGCGAGACCGACGCGGGCCTGGCGAACCCTCGCCTGCGACTGCCGCAGCCGGCTCGCATTAGACATCCCGGTGAAGAGCGGCATCGAGATGCCAACGGTCGCGTTCCAGTCGGTACCCCAGCCGGCGGTGAAGCCGACCGGGTTCTTGTAGTAGCCGTTGGCCTGGGCAAATGCCGTTGGCAGGTTGGCGGTGCGCGCAATCGCGACCCCGAGCTCGGACATCCTCACCGCGTCACGGAGCTGCTTCAGTTCCGACCGGTCGCGCGTCGCCCGCGCCTGGGCCGAATCGAGTTCCACGGCCATCGAGTCGGGCGCGAGGTCCTCCGTGAAGCTGACCGGCGTTCCCGGCTCCAGCCCCAGGGTGTTGAGCAGGGCGGCCAGGGCCAGCTCGGTCCCGCTCTCAATTTGCGAAACTTGGGCTTCCATCTGTTGCAGTCCCAGTGTCGCTTTCATCAGGTCCAGCTTCGTTGCCATGCCGTTGTCGTAGAGCGACTGGACCTGGCCGACATGGCCTTTGAGCTGGCCCAGCGCGGCGGTCATCACTTCGACCGTCTTGCGCGCCAGCAGCGCCTGGTAGAAGGCGGACGTCGCGTCCACGCGCAACTGGCTGCGGGCCTGGCGCACGCCCTCGATGGTTAAGTCGAGGTTCAGCCCGGCGATGCGGTAAGCGTTGATGAGCTTGCCCCAGGTGAATAGGGTCTGCTGCACCGTGCCGGTGATGGACATGTTGTTGGCGCTGCCGAGCTTCAAGTGAAAGGTGTCGACGCCGACCGCGACCGGGACAGGGATGGTCTTGCCGATGTAGTTGCCCATCGGGTCGAAGACCGGCAGGCCGAATACCGACTCGTGGGCGGCCATCATCGTGAACTCGCTCACTGTGCCCAGCCGGGTGTAGGTGCCCGAGGCCGAGACTTGCGGCAGGAACGAACCGAACACCACGCCCCGGCCGGCCGCGGCGTCTTCGAGCTTCGCCCGCGCCTGCTGGACGACCTTGGGGTTCGCCAGCGCCAGTTCGACCGCCTTGGCGGCGTCGAGCCGCAGCGTATCGGCGTGAGCCGACGCCAGCGCGAGCATCAGGCCCGGCAGAAGACAAGCTATGAACCTTCGCATCAAGACTCCTTATTTCCTTTTGCCAACGGTGTGGCGGCCCTTGTCACCGGCAAGGATGCCGCAGAAGAACAATTCCTTGACTGACTCGCCCGAGTGTGCGCGCGGCGACCGGCTCGCTGACATCAGCTCGGCGCGGAACGCGCTTAAGTACATCACCGCGGCGGAGCGCGGGTCGACGGGACGGAACTCGCCCTGTTCGATGCCCTGCTTGACGATGCCGGCGACCGCATCCTGCATTTCCATTACGTGGGGCAGAACGTGCTTCTTGAACCGCTTCATCACCGTGTTGGTCTGGTTGACGTTCTCCATCGAGAGCAGCGCCATCACGCCGGGATTGGACATCACTCCGGACGCCCATGAAGAGAAAAGCTCTTCGAGTTTCCGGCGAGGGGAGATGGGCCGTGCCATTACCTCGGCGGTCGTCGCCAGCGCCTGTTCGAGCAGCCAGTCCACAAGGCCGATGTAGATTGCGGGCTTGTCTTCAAAATAGAGGTAGACCGTGCCCTTGGCGATGCCGGCGCGGCGGGCGACTTCGTCCACCTTGGTGTCGGAGTAGCCCCGCTCGGTGACGACGGCAAACGCCGCCTTCAGAATGGCGAGCCGCTTTTCTTCGTACTTGGCTTTCATTATGTTAACTTCGTGAATATACTGACCGGTCAGTCATTCTAGAGATTCCGGTTCCGACTGTCAAGCGCGGCCGTTGCCCGTCCGCAATTGACGGCGCGGCGGGCGGGACTAGAATCGAGTGACCGCAGCCAAGGAGGAAACGTGAGAATTACCGTTGTGTTGACCGCCATTGTTGTTGCCGCGTCGGCAGTGTACGGTGCCGGACCGGTTCGGTCCGAGGCGCGAATCGGGTTCGACAGCCCGGAAGGGCTGGCGGCCCGGCTCGGGCCGCTGCTGGGCGGGCTCGACGTCTGCTCGTTCGGTGAGAACCCGGACGGCCGGCGCTATCTTCTGGCTATCGTCGATGCGCAGGAGCTGGCCGCGCTCGAGCGGACCGGCATCGAGCTGCAGGTGACGTGGCCGGATATCCGGGACAAGTTCCGCGCCGTGACCGGTTGCGACCCGGATGACGGTTCGTTCCGGGACTTCGGCTACTTCTTCAACTACTGGGAGATGCAGGATACGCTGCGGCGGCTGGCCGCGCTCCACCCGGACATCGTGCGGCTGGATTCAAGCCTGTTGTCGTTCCAGAACCGGCCGCTCTGGTGCATCAAGATTTCCGACAACCCCGGCGTGGAGGAGGGCGAGCCGCAGGTGTTCTTTAACGGCGCGACCCATGCTCGCGAGCCGATGGGCGCGCATACCTGTATCAACTTCGCCGGGCTGCTCTGCGCCGGGTACGGCGTCGACTCGACTATCACGTGGCTGGTAAACAACCGGGAGATTTTCATCGTGCCGGTGATGAACCCCGACGGCTACGTGTACAACTCCGACTCCGGCGGCGCCGGCGCCTACTGGCGGAAGAACCGGCGCGGGCCGGTTCCGCCGGACATCGGCATTGACCTGAACCGGAACTACGGGTTCAAGTGGGGTTATGACAACTCGGGTTCGAGCCCGGACCCCGCGTCCGAGGTCTACCGCGGGCCGAGCCGGTTCTCCGAGCCCGAGGTTGAGGCAATTCACCAGTTCGAGCGGCAGCACCGGTTCCGCTGCGCGATGGACTTCCACTCCTACGCCCGCGACAACCTGTACCCGTGGGCTTACACCGGCAGCACCCCGCCGGAGGAGGCATTGTTGCAGGAAATCGGGGACACGTTCGCGCTGAACAACGGCTATTCCAATACCGGCCAGTGGTACTACGCGCTCTACCCGTCCAACGGCACGAGCGTTGACTGGGAATTCGCCGACACGCTGGACCAGGGCGTGGCGAAGTTCGCAAGCTACGCCTTCACCTGCGAGTTGGGCATCAACGACTTCTGGTACGGTTCCGACGACCCGGCCTATGTGGACGCCGAGGTGGCGCTCAACACCCCGAACTGCTACTACCTGACGCGGCTATGCGGGGTCTGGCTTGCGCCGGTCAGCCTCACCGTGGACGACTCGACCGGCAACAACAACGGGCAGCTTGACCCGGGCGAGAGGGCAATCCTCAGGTTTACGATTCAGAACCGGGCACTACACGCGCTCGATACCGCGCGGGCGGTCAGCGCGGTGCTCGTGCCGGCGGAATCGGTGATACGAGCACTTACGCCCAGCGCCGGGTTCCCGGACATGCCCCGGCGTTCCAGCGGCGGCCCGGCGCAGTTCCAGGTCAGGTGCGACTCCGCCGCGCAGGCGAACGACACGGTTGATCTCAGGTTGAACGTCACGTTCGACGACGCCGGCGTCACCATTACCCAGCCGGTCATGTTCAGTGTTGTCGTCGGCACGCACCCGGTGGCGATTGATTGTGACGAGGGGTGGGGGGCGATGGGCGAGGGTCCGGACTTGAGCGTCAGCCCGAACCCGGCGCGAGGGAGTGTACACCTGTTTGCCACCTCGCCGGGACCCGCGACTGTTCGCATCTACTCGCAGTCCGGTGGTCTCGTTCGCACGCTGGCGCTTCCGGGCTCGTCCGGCGCGGGCCGGCGAGTGCTTGCTTGGGACGGCGACGACCTTGCGGGCAGGCCGGTCGCGGCCGGCGTCTACTTCGCGCGGCTCTGTTCCGCGGGCCGTCCCGCATCTGCCCGGATTGTGCTGGCGCGGCCGTGAACGAGGGAGGAATGGGACGAATGTGACGGGCGAACGGTTGTAAGTATGCCTTCTATCCAGATGCGAATGGGCTTGGCCGCGAGGCAGGTCGACACGGATTTGGCTGCGGCCCAGAGCCGATACCCGCGGAGCCTGCCGCGTACCCACTTTTGCGCGCTGCAGGGATGGGAACCGAAGCTGAGGCTGGTCGGCGGCATGCTGGCCGGCCGCACACCCGAGGAGTTTGAATTGCTGCCGCCGCTGCTGAAGCAACTGGAAATCAACCGGGCCCACGCCGAGTCGCTGCTCGCACTGGGCCGCGCCGGGCAGTTGAAACTGCCCGATGATGAGCGGGAGCGGCTGACGCAGCGGGCGGTCGGCGTCCTGCCGAGCGACGAGGGGGCGCGGATACTTGAAGCGGCGTCCTGTCCCGAGTTCTCATCTCACTTTCTGACCAGCAATCCCGAGCGGTTCGTCAAAGGCATCGCGGAGGTCGAGCGCGAACTGGGCCAGGCGACGGCGCTCGCGTACGGCTTCCTGCTGATGGCGGGTGTCAGGTCGAACGAAGACATCGAGAAATACGGCAACCGTATCGAGCAGCTCTTTGCGGTCGCGGCGGAGAGCGGCCCGGTTCAGAACCAGTTGCAGGCAATGGGCAAGGCGGGACTCGCGACCCTGCCCCACGCTGCCCGGGCGAGGATTGTGCAGGCGGTTCGGGACCGGCTTTGGGGGCTGGGCTCGGGGGTCGGGGGCCGGGGGTCAGGGGGCAGGGCAGGGCGGTCGTTTCTCTTGACCCAGGTGCTGGACGGATACCTTGGCCTGCGCGCGGGCGGAGTCGGCGACGACCTTGGGCTGGCGGTCGCCGATGGGATTGTGGTCGCGAAGCTGGGTTTCCCGGTCAAATTCCTGCTCGTCAAAGGCGGCGTCTATCCTGAGATAACCGTGTCCGCGCGCGGGGTAGAATACTGGGACCCGTTTGGCAAGAACGTCGAAGTGAGGGTGGCCAGCGCGCTGCGGCTCGGAACCGTCGACGTATTGGTGCTCGGGTACACGCGCATGGCGCGCGGCTACGCGAACGCGAAGTCGCATGCGCACGGCGCGCGGGTGGCAAACTGGGTAATCGACATGCAGCCCAAGAGTGCGGAAGCGTACCAGATTCTCGGCCAGTGCCTGCTGGGCGAGCAGAAGCCTGCCGATGCGATTGACATGTGCAAGAAGGCGCTCACGATTGACCGGAGGCTGGCCGACGCGTACCTCGTGCAGGGTAACGCCTACAGCCTGATGAGCCGGTGGCCGGAGGCGGTGGAGCAATACAAGCAGGCAATCCGCTGCCGCGTCGGTTACGCGGAGGCATACAACAACCTCGGTTTGGCCCTGCAACGGAACGGCGAACCGGACCGGGCGGTGGGAGCCTACTGGCAGGCGATTCGGGTCAGACCCGACTATGCCGAGGCGTACTACAACATGGGTAACCTGCACCTTGAACGGGCGCAGGGGATGGATGCCGGCGGGGGGCAGTCGGCGGAGTATGACCTGGCGATTGCGGCATACCGGAAGGCGGTCGAGTTCGCACCAGACTTCGCCGGCGCGCACTACAACCTGGGGCAGGCGCACCACGCGAAGCAGGACCTGCCGGCAGCGCTGGCCGCGTACCAGGCCGCGGTCAAGGCGAACGCCAAGCACGCGGGTGCCTGGCACAACATGGGAATCGTCTACCGCGACATGGGCCAGCCGGATTTGGCGGTCGAGGCGATTGAGAAAGCCGTCACCCTCAACCCGATCCTGCTCAGGTAGACCCAAGGAATGGGTCCGGGGGTCGAGGAATCAAGGATTCAAGTCGGCACACGCGACCACTGGAATCCTCGACTCCTGGAATCCTCGAATCCTATCCCTTGACCCCGGCTTGACGCCGGGCTATTATCTAGCGCCTGTGGCCGCCGCAGCGGGCGGTGCCGGTGCAGGTCAGGTTTTGAAAGAATGGCGACTTATCGGTTCTGCCGCAGACGGGCCGGGCGGATTGTCCGCCAGCGCCGTCGTGCGGTTCGAGCCGGGCGGTCCCTGAGCTATGTCCGTGAAGCAACGTAAGGAGGAGTACCGATGCGCAAGCTGGTAATTCTGTGTCTCGCTGTGGGACTCGCGCTGGCGAGCAGCGGGCAGTGGATAGGGCGGAGCGAGAATCCGCACTACACGATTCCCGACCCGCAACCCGGCGTTTTCCCGTTCACGCCGACACTGTTCAACGACGCGGCTGACACCCTGAAGTACGACGACAACACGGCGGCCAATGCCTGGGCGCAGAACGTCGAAGGCGGCGGCTGGGGTATCAAGTTCATCAGTCCCGGAGACAACGTGACGCTGGCCGGGGCGCTGATCAACTTCTACGCGGGCTGGCCCACGCCGGGCGGCACACTGGCCTCGGTCAGGGTGTACGCCGACGACGGAGTCAACGGCGCGCCCGGGACCGAACTCTTCGCGGTCGACTCGGTCACAATCGTGATGGGCGATTGGAACTACGTGCCGATTTCGGTCCCGATCGTGGCGAGCAACTTCTACATCTTCTACAAGCAGGTCGGGGCCTATCCGGACTGCCCGGGGATGTCGATTGACGTAAGCAACAACGCGCCCTCGCACCGCAAGTGGGCGATGGACGCCGGCGGCGGGTTCTCCGAGGACGCGACCCGCGGCGACTGGCTGATACGCGCGGTGCTCGACTGGACCCCCCAGAACGTCAACGCGTCGGCCGTCTGGTTTGCCACGAATATGCCCAAGGACACGCTGCCCAACATCAACTTCCAGATTCGGGCGACCATCAAGAACATGGGCACCGACACGCTGCCCATCGGCACGCCGGTGCGGCTGCACATCACCGGGCCGAACAGCTACCAATACGGGGATACGGCGCTGACAACCGCGAAGCTGGCCCGGGGCTCGACCGCGCAGATGAATTTCTCGCCGGCCTGGCACATCCCGAACCAGCCGGGCGCATATCACATCGAAGTCTGGACCGAGGCCGCCGGCGAACAGTGGCCGGCCAACGACACCATCACCTACGACCTCTCCTGCGCGAAGTGGGTCGAGTACTTCTCCGAAGCCGCGATGCACTGGCTGACCTGGGCGGGCCCGGAGCGGGCGACCCAGTTCGACCCGGCGGACTTCAGCGTGCCATACCCGGTCGGGCTGTCGCGCGTGCGGGCCGACTTCTACCTCCACGCGAGCTACCCGTGGCCGGATTCGTCGTTCCAGTTCAAGATTTACGCCGACGACGGCACGGAACTGCTGTACACGAGCGAAACGCTTGAGGCAATACCGGGCACGCCGGGCGCGTTCAAGGCGTATGACCTCGACTCGATGCTCATTTTCCCGTCGGGTACGTTCTACGTGGCGGTCGACCCGGTCAGTGCGGGCGGCCAACCGGCCAACTGCGGTGACGATACGATTGACGGCCACAGCTTTGTCGGTACGTCGGGCGGATGGAGCCCGTGGGGCATGGGTGAGTTCTTCATCTCGGCCTCGGTACAGGGCAACGTCGGGATAGAAGAGGGTTTTGAGCCAGGCATCAACAGCCCGAGCCTCCAAATCACCAACTACCCGAACCCGGTCACCGACCAGGTGACGCTCAAATGGCAGGTGCCGAACCGCATGCCGCTCTCGGTCAACCTCTACGACGCGACCGGGCGCATGATGCGGAGCCTATACACGGCCAATGACAAAGCGAGAGTGGGTACGCTTACCGTGGACACCAAGGCGATGGCCGCCGGGATTTACCTCGTGCGGCTGGAAACCGCCAAGGGTTCAGCCACCCGCAAGCTGGTCATCGACCGTTAGTCCGAGACTTGCATACAACGGGGCGGGTTCTCCCGCCCCGTTCCTCTTGTCCGGAACTTCTGAATTCTGGTCTCTGAGTTCTGAATTCTGACTTGACCTAGGTCTCCTTTTGTAGATACTCCTCTGATGCGCGCGAAGACCGTGAACCGTACACCGTCAACCGTAAACCGTGAGCCGCCTGCGGCCGCGTGGTCTGCTATTATCACCGGCGTAGCGTTCGTCCTGCGGCTGGTTCACCTCCTGCAGTTGCGGCACAGCGACCCGCTCTTCCTTTCGCCCCAAATGGACTCGCTCTACCACCACCAATGGGCGCTTGCCATCGCCGCGGGCAGGGAGTTCATCCACGACGCCTTCTTCCGCGCGCCGCTCTATCCCTACTTCCTCGGCGTCCTGTACAAGCTCCTCGGCGCAAACCTGCTCGTCGTGCGTATCGTGCAGTCTGCCATGGGCAGCGCAACCTGCGGACTCACGTACCTCCTCGCGAGGACCCTCGTCGGAAAGCCCCAAATCCCAAATCCCAAA
>CAIVTL010000221.1 GCA_903908785.1 Caldifarciminota bacterium
CTGCGCGAACCGCTCGGTTACCGGCGCGCCTCCGACGACGACCTTCACCTTCGGGCGCAGGCCGGCTTTGTCCAGCAGTTCGATAACTTTGCCCATCCGCGGCATCGTGGTGGTCATCAGCGAGGACATGCCCAGCACCAGGCTGCGGTCGGACAAGTCAGACCGTCCGACAAGTGCGACTCGACCGCCTTCACAAACTCCGGCAGCGGCACATTCCTGCCTAGGTCAACCACCTCGAACCCGGCGGCCTGCGCCATCACTTTCACGATATTCTTGCCGATGTCATGGATGTCGCCCTGCACCACGCCAAGGATGACCCTGCCCCGCGTACGACCCGGGCCGGTCACATGCTCTTTCAGGATGTCGAACCCGGCATACATCGCCTTGGACGCGAGGAGCACTTCGGGCACGAAACACTGCTTGGCCGTGAACTTCTCGCCCATCCGGCGCATGCCGGCGGCAAGGCCCAGCGTCATGGCATCCTCGGGCGACAAGCCTTGTTCCAGCACCTGGCGCGCCAGTTCGGCCACGAGTTCCGGCTTCATCGTCGTGACTGCCTCGGCGAGCCGGTCGAACAGGTCGTTGGCGCTACTCACGGGCGACTCTCATCCTTAGACGTACCGCGGCAGCGTCAGCGTCACCCACTCGTCCGGCTGGTAACCGAAATGACTCTCGATTGTCAGGTTGACCAGGTCGCAGAGTGACACGCTGCCTTCGATGATGTTGTTCGACCTGTAGTAGCTGGGGAACTTTCTTGTCGGAGACAGGAAGTCGATAAGCTCCTTCGCCTTGGCGTAGTCAATACTGCCGTAGCTGTCGAGACACTGCTTGTTCAGCTCGTCGTAACGCCACAGGATGTCGGGGATTCTGTCCTTGGCCACGACGTTCGTCCACTCCTTCATCGCACACAACCGCATCTCCGGAACCAGGTAGTGATTGGTCACAACCAGCAGGTCAGGCTTGGACTCGCGCTGCGGCGCGAAGAAGTAGCCCTGGTTCAGGCCGGTCTTCCAGTCCGGGTTCAGGTGCTCCCGCTCGCCGAACTTCGCCGGGTCGTAGGGCTGGTTCATGTAGTTGAACAGGCCCTGGTTGTACTGCATGTACTGGGCCGGGTACTGCCAGTCGTTCCAGCGGACAAACATGCCTCGTTGCGACGGCTGGAACCCCTGCTTCGGAAGTAGCGGCAGGAGTCCGGCCGGCGCGTAGCCGAGGTAGTTCAAGTTGTCGGTCGTCACCCCGGTCTCGCAGACCACGGCCTGCTTGTTCTTGCCATCGCCAATCGGGTACATCCACGACGCGCCCCGCTGCGCCGCGACAATCGCATCCACGGTCTTCTGCGCGCCGTACCCGCTGTACCCGGCATACCGTACCATCAGGAGCGAATTCAGGCCCGGCCGCCCGGGGTTGCAGTTGCCGGACGGTGCCATGTCCACGCCGATGCCCACGCCCAGGCTGTTCATCGCCGTGACGCTGCCCGCGAACCCGGGCGCGGTCTGGCTCACGAGCGGCAAGGCGGGCTGCCCGTTGGGAAGATTGTAGGTCGGATTGTAGACAACCAGGCACGCCGTGTCCTGAAACACGTCCGCGGTCGGGAACTGGAAGTCGCGGCCGAAGTAGCACTGGTCGTGCGGTGGCGGCACTGCGTTCCCGAACGCGGCGAACGCGTTGCACCCGAGGTTCAGCGGTATGCGGAAGTGCTCGGCCTTCAGCCACGGCAGCAGTCCCTTGGACACAAGCTCCGGCAAAGGTAGATTGGGCAGCGGAGGCAGCTTGCCGGCCAGCTTCGGCAGAATCGCCGCCAGCCAGTCCAGCAGCCCGAGCCCGGTGTAGATTGCTGAAACCAGCAC
>CAIVTL010000222.1 GCA_903908785.1 Caldifarciminota bacterium
GAACCTCGGCAAATACGAGCGGCAATTTTTCGTGGGCATCGACCCGAACCTGCCCGATGAACAGCGGCGGGCGCAGACGCTGCGCATGGAAGAGCATTACCTGACGCTGATCCTTTCGGCCTACAAGGCCGAGCGGGTGTTCCAGATGCCGCCGTTCCATGGCAAGCGGGCAGGCACCATGATTGTGGTCGGGCCGGTAGATGCGCCGGTGACGCTCTCTCAGGTGAATGAGATTGTGCAGGCGTGTCGGAAGCTGCGCGTGCCGCGCGTGGACGTGCTCGGGTTCGAGTTCGAGATGGGCCTCGTGCCCCACGTGATGGAAGAGGCCAAGGCCAAAGGCGTGAGCCTGACCTTGAAGTACATCCCAAAGGACGTCTTTGACAAGCGGGCGGTGGACAAGGGTCAGGTTGTATTCTACGACGTGGCCTATGTCGAAGTCGAGCCGAAGGTGAAGGGCAAAGCCGTCACCGTGACGCTCAAGGACTTCGGCGTGTTCTACCGGCAGGATGATGCTGATGCGGTCGCCGAGAAGCTGAAGCCGGGCGGGTCCAAGGTGACTGTTGAGAGCGGGCAGGTCGTGAAGGTGTCCAAGGACAAGAAGGGCATCGTTTCGCGCGAGGTGCTGACCAAGAAGTGGACCGACTGGATTGACTATTGGGCCGTGGATTTCAACTTCGAGAGCAAGAAGGAGATTGTGCGCGTCGCGGAGAACGGCGGAGAGCGCGAGGCTTGGACGGGCAACTACATCTTCGAGAACGAATGGCAGGCCTATCGGACGCGCAAGAGCCGCGCGCTGGAGCTGACCAGCGTCAGCCACGAATACCCGGCCAAGGGCCGCTACAAGGTCTGCGTGAAGGTCATCGACATCTTCGGCAACGACACGACGAAGGTCGTGGAGGTGCGCATATGAGTGTGTATACTCAGTCGCAAATAGATGAGCTCATCAGCATGCCCAAAGTCATCGCGCAACCACCCAAACGCGTCTGGGACGAGGAGCGCGGCAGCTTTCGCAACGAGATGGCGCTTACCTCTGAAGACGGCACCCAGTCCTTCACCGTGTTCATGCGCCGCAACCGCGACTTCCCAGAGAACTTCTCTGTCGGTCTCTGCTACTGGCCAAGGGATTCTGCGCGTTCGATAGATCTGATGCGATGCAACGGTCCTCACGGGGACATCAACCGAACGAGGAATCCCTCAAACCACTTCATGTATCATATCCACCGCGCGGATGCGGAACTGCTAAACGCAGGGCTGGACCCTCTGGGACACAGCAAAGTGACGACTGAGTACGCGTCAGACCGCGAAGGGATCGTCTATTTCTGCCGCAAGACCAGCGTGAGAGACTTCGAGAAGTATTTCCCGGCGAACGTCCAAATGGACTTCACCCACGAACTGCCACAGGGGGATGCATGAACTACTTGGAACTACTGAAGGAGCAGTTCAACAATAGGATCGAGGTCGTGCCGCGACGTCCAAGCATCAGCCAACTGGTTCTCCCACTGTACTACGAGGACGGTGACATGGTGGACGTCTTCCTCGAAGCACCGCCTCAGGACGGCGGGAGGATTCGTATTTGTGACCATGGGATGGCAATCATGAGGTTGTCCTATTCCTACGACATAAACACGCCCAAGAAGAACGAGATATTGGCGCGCATTCTCACTGAGAATCAGGCATCAGAAGATAACGGCAACATCTACATGGATGTTGAACCGGCGATGCTGTACCCGGCTCTGCTGCAATTCGCCCAGACAGTGTC
>CAIVTL010000223.1 GCA_903908785.1 Caldifarciminota bacterium
ACTGCAAGCGCGTGGACGGAACTAGTATAGACCAGCCGGCGAACTCCCGCCTTCAGACAGGCCTGGCCCACGTTACGCGCTCCCAGCACGTTCACCTCGTGCAGCAGCCGCGCCTGACCGCCGGAAATCGTGATGATGCCGGCAAGGTGATAGACAAGGTCGGCCCCGGCGAAAGCCGCGACCAGAGAATCAAGGTCCCGCACATCAGCCCGGACAACTTCCACATTGAGACCGGCGATTGCCTCAGTCGTCTCCGACTCGGGAACGACCGCACGCACACTCCGTCCACCGCGCACCAACTCGCGGACAAGGACATTCCCGACGTGCCCGGTCGCACCGGTGACCGCAATCACGGACAGCTCCCCAATTGAAGGTCAAGCATACAGATAGTATGCCTAATTAACCTTCAATGTCAATGAAGAATCAGCGGCCCGGAAACCGACATGACGTCACGAAGGCGCGAAGGACACGAAGCGGACAGGATGAACCACCGATGCACTGTCTGACAGGGGCCTCGGCGGCCAACACGGATAGCCGGGCAGATGTCTCCGAGATAACCATCTGTGTTCATCAGTGTCCATCTGTGGTTAGTCAGTCAAGTCTTCCGGCTTGGCCTCTGCGACTCCTGTCGGACAGTGCGTGTCTTTGTGGCTCTCTATATCAGGATTCGGTTGGCGGGCGAGTGGACGGGAAGTTGAGCGGCTTACGGCCCGGCCGGCGGCAGCAGGTCTTTCTGCTCCTCGGCCATGCCCATGGCCATCTGCTCGAGCGTCTCGATGAACACGTCGAGGTTCTTCTCCGGTATCCGGCGCATCATCTGGGCCAGCCCCTGGCGCTGCACCTTTGCCAGTCCGCGCGCGACCGTCTGGCCCTTCGCCGTCAGGCGCACAAGCACGACCCGGCGATCCTCTACCCCGTGCTCGCGGGCAATCAGGCCCTTCTTCACCAGGCGGTCCACCAGGCCCGACGCATTAGCCTTGGACAACCCCAGGAAGCGGGCAAGGTCGTTCATCCGCGACTCCCGCTGCATCGTCAGGGCCTGCAGAATCAGCGTCTGAGAAAACGAAAACTCCTGTCCCAATGCCTCGACCGACGTCAGCAGCTTCAGCCCGCGGACCAGAATCGGGCCGAGCCACTCCAGCTTGGCGAGATAGAAGCTCTCTTTCTTCATGTCGTTGATTGATTATCTAGCGCCACGACGCGAAGTCAAGGCGAGATGCGCGGGACCAATCCGCTGATTACCCGGGCGTGAAGACCGCTCGGAGAGGAGTATCCACAGATTACGCAGATTACATAGCGCGGCCTCGGAGGCCGCAACCAAACCAGATGGAACCACAGATGAACACGGATGAACACAGATTGAGTCCCGACCCGAACCCGAGCATTGCGTCGCCGGGGGGCGGCACTTAACGACGGTCTTCAAGACCCAAATGGCCTCAGGATAGAGGCGACGGAGAGAAACATCGTCGCGGAACGATGATGTTGCGGCCTTGTAGTACAGACTAGAAGGATAGCTCGGGCACGGACAATGCAGAATTCAGAAGTCAGAGACCAGAATGCAGAACTGCGGGTGCGGAAAGGAGAACCGTGGATGTCGCAGATGACGCAGATTCCGGTTCCTCACTCGGGAGTCTGAATCATTGAGACATTGAAGCTTGTTTGGGATTTGGGATTTGGTGCTTGGTGCTTGCCTGTGTCTCGGGGTCGGTGATTTGGGGTTTGGGATTTCCGCCGCTGGCGGCAGCCTTTGGAGTGCGGGAGCGCAGCTCCCGCCTTTCCTTGACCGGTATCCCGAAAGGCGGCAGCTCGCGCTGCCGCGGTCCAAGGCAGCTATCGCTGCTGAGGCATCCGCGTTACTTGCGCCGGAGTTGTTTGTCGAGACCATCCAGAGCCAGCTCGGCGAACTTGCGGGCCTGCTCCTGGTCGGGCCGGTCTTTGAGCGCATCGGCCAGGACTTGTTCCCGTTCAGGGGAACCGGGCTGAGTGTCGTAGGCCGTACCGGCCAGCAGGGTGAGCCAGGTGTACCAGGTAACTGCCTCTCCGGCCGGACGGTCTTTCGTCTGGATTGCCGCCATCACTGGGCCCAGCCCCTCGCTGATGTTCGCCTCTCGCGCAATCATGGCTGGTGTTAATCTGCCCGGTTTCGGTTCAAGCGGCCTGCGCTTCGGACCGGACCTGGCCGGTCGTGGTACTGTGGCAAGTTTGCCGGTCATCTCCATAGCCCGGAAAAGCTCGGTCACCTGGTCGCGCACCAGCCGCACCTTTGCCTCGGGCAGGACGTGCGCCACGATGCCGTCGCCCATCAAGCGGGCCATCCGCCGCACCCGTAGACGCTGCTCCTTGCCCCGAGTCGAAGTGAGCACGCCCCACACCTTTCGTGCAAACCGGTCCACGAACTGCCGCTCCGTAAAGCAGAACCCGTGACCGACCTCGTCGAGCAGGTACTTCACGAAGATGTCCAGCCGTTTGCGCCGGGTCGCTGCCGCGGCCAGGTTCAGGACGCGTCTCACCCGTTCCTCGGCTGGAAGCGGCGGCTCGCCCGAGGCCCGGCGCGCGTGAGTTGTCTTGATGTCGTAGCTCAGGACCGCATTCGCTGTCTTGACCGGCAAGTCTGCCGATACTTTGGCGACCGCCCGCCGTCCCCGCTGCTCGTCTGGTCTGGGTTTTGAGGTGTATGCATTGAGCAGGTCGGCAATGTCAGCGAAACTCGCCCGGCACGCGCGCAGGTAGTCAGCCACAAGCCCGAGGCCGGGATTGTCGTAGCGCCCGGACTCAAGCTTCGAGACCAGAGTATGCGCCCAGCCCCCGCCGACACGCTTGGACAGTTCGGCCTGAGTCAGACCAGCCCGCTCACGGAGGTCGCGGAGCCTTCGGCCCAGCTCTTTGGTCATCTGGAAACGGTCGGGTTTGCGGCTCATTCTCGCGTCACTAGATGTACATTATAGCGTACATTCCGTGACCCGCCAATCCGGGCCTTAACTTCACTATTCTCAATTCACTATTCACAATTTCCACTTTCTGCCCTCCCCTACTCCCTGAGCTATCTTTGACCCAGGCCCAGAAGCACCATTTCAGCGAACCATGCGACAGACAATTGAGGAAACTTCGATGGAACACTTCAGATGCCGTTCTCGGCGTCGTAGCGAACGAATGATGACAGAACGTCGTTCCGGTCCTGACCGCTAACGAAGTGAAGGTCCTTTCAAGGGCCCGCGCGAAGACCCTTGCGGCCACCTGATCCGGTTCCGTCTCCAACTCCCTTCGTGATTCCCTTCTCAACCTACTTCGAGGCGTTCTGCCGGACGAGGTCGGCGCTGTTTGTTCCGCACGACTAATCTGGGGACGCTAACCACATTTCGCCCGCGCAGGCTCACGAACGGCTTGCAGTTTGTGGCTGGAGGCGGGTCGGACTAGGGCTGGACCGTGATGACGAATCCGCGGGAGACGTACTCGTCGTGGCCGTTGTCGCCGCCGTGGTCCACGGCTTCAACGGTGAACAGGTATTGGCCTTCGATGACCGGCGCGCCGTATAGCTCGGCGTGGTCGTCGTGCTGTCGGAACGCGATGCCGGGAGGCAACTGGCCGTCGAGCACGTAAATCTCGATGTTGCTTGAACCGCCGGTGGTGTTGATGTGCTCCGTGTAGGCGGCGCCCACATGCCCGTCGCTCAGGCTGGTGGTCGATATGTCGAATGGGGCAATCTCGTCGCAGCCGAGAACGAGCAGCCCAAGCACAAGCGCAAGCCCAAGCACGAACCGTGAGGAAGCCTTCACTGTTTCCTCCTCCGGCCGCGCAGCTTCTGTTCAAGCCACGCAACCCATTTCTCCACGCCCTCGCCGGTCTTGGCCGACATCTCGATGAAGGTGATGCCCGGTCTGAGCTTGCGCACGGCCTGCTTGAGCGCGGAGACGTTGAAGTCTACAAAGGGCAGGAGGTCAATCTTGTTGATGATGAGGACGTCGGACTTGGAGAACATCAGCGGATACTTGGCCGGTTTGTCGCTGCCTTCCGGCGTGGAGATGACGGTGACGTTGTAGTGAACCGGCAGCGCGAACTCGGCCGGGCAGACGAGGTTACCCACGTTCTCAATCAGCAGCAGGTCCAGGTTCTCGATGTCGATCTCCCCCATCGCCGGCCCGAGCATCAGCCCGTCGAGGTGACATGCGCCCTGCGTGTTTATCTGGATGCAGCGGACGCCCTTGGCCGCGACGCGCCGCGCATCGAGGTCGCCCTGGATGTCACCTTCAATCACCTGCATCCGGTAATTGCCGCTGAGCGCCTCGGCCGTCCGTTCGACCAGGCTGGTCTTGCCGGCCCCGGGTCCGGACATGATGTTGATGCCGAGCACGCCGTGCCGGTCAAGCTCCTTGCGCTGAGCTGCGGCCAGCGCGTCATTGCTCGCCAGTACGCGCCGCATCAACGCAAGCTTGGGCATCAGGAACTGCGAAGCACGGACGCCGAACCATGGCAAAGGGGAAAGTAGAAAGTGAAGATGGCAAAGTCCGGATTCCGAACTTTGGAATTTCCCCTTTCCACTTCGTCCTTTGCTACTGCCTGAGCCACTTCAGCTTCCGCGACTTGACGGGGATGGTCTGGCTGCGCTCGCTGCCGACCGAGACGAGCGCAACCGGGCAGTCGCACAGTTCTTCGAGCCTCGCCAGGTAGCGCCGGGCTCGCACCGGCAGCCCGGCGAACGAGCGGCAGCCGGAAATCTTCTCACGCCAGCCGGACATCGTCTCATAGACCGGCTCGAACTCGGCCGCGTGGAACGGGTCGAACTCACTGACCTCCCGACCTTCCAACCGGTAGGCGTGACAGACCTTGATTTCTTCGAACGAGTCGAGCACGTCGAGTTTGGTGACAACCAGGGCCTGCAGCTTGTTGTGCCGCACCGATGCCCGGACAACCGGCGCATCGAACCAGCCGCACCTGCGCGGCCGGCCGGTCGTTGCCCCATATTCGTGGCCGAGCGCCCGCAGCCGCTCGGCGTCGGCATCGTTCATCTCGGTCGGGAATGGCCCAAGTCCGACGCGCGTGGTGTATGCCTTGGCGATACCCACGACCTCCTCGAGCCACACCGGGCTGATGCCCGTGCCCGGTGCGACCCCGCCGGCCCAGGTCGAAGATGACGTAACATAGGGATACGTGCCGAGGTCAATATCGAGGTGCATCCCCTGCGCGCCTTCGAACAGCACGCGCGCGCCGCGCCGGAGCGCCTCCTCAAGCATCTGGCTGCCGTCGCCGACCATCTTGGCGATACGCCGCGTGGCCTGCCAGTATTCGTGAGCCGTGGCCTTGTACGGAAGCGGCTCGGCCTTGTACCGGTCCATCAGCAGGAAGTTGGCCGCGGCGACGTTGTGCTGGAGCTTATCGTTGAAGACCTCTTCTGAAAGCAGGTCCCCGGCCCGGATTCCGGTGCGGTTCACCTTGTCCGCGTAGGCCGGACCGATTCCCCGGCCGGTGGTGCCGATGCGCTGCTTGGCCGACTGCTCATCCCGGAGCCGGTCGAGCTGCTGGTGATACGGAAGAATCATGTGTGCCCGGCAGTCCACCACCAGTCGCTGTCCGGGAGAAATCTTCTTCTTGCGCAGCACGGCCAGTTCGTGCTCGAACACGTACGGGTCAATGACGCAGCCGCACCCGATGATACACGTGGCTTTCGGATTGAGAATTGCCGATGGTATCTGGTGGA
>CAIVTL010000224.1 GCA_903908785.1 Caldifarciminota bacterium
CATCGAAATCAAGGGTACCATCGTTGATGCGACCGAAACCGTCCGCCAGCTCAAGTCGCTCGAACACAATCCGATGGTCAAAGGAATCCTGATTCGGGTCGACAGCCCGGGCGGAGTTGTCACTCCTTCGCACGAAATCTACGAAGAAATCCGGCGCGTCCGCGATGGCGGAACCCCGATTATCGTCACGATGGGGACGCTGGCCGCGTCCGGCGGCTACTACGTCTCGGCCCCGGCCACCCTGATTGTCGCCGACCCCCAGACCCTCACCGGCTCAATCGGGGTCATCATGGAATTCCCGGTGCTCAAGGGCGTGATGGACAAAATCGGGGTTAAGGTCGAGGTGGTCAAGTCCCGCGTGCACAAAGATATCGGCTCACCCTTCCGCGACATGACCGACCAAGACCGCGAACTGCTCCAGAGCGTCGTGACCGACGCCTACGACCAGTTTGTCTCGATTGTCAGCACCGAACGACACATACCCGAAGACAGCGTCCGCGGCTTCGCCGACGGGCGGATAATGACCGGCCGGCAGGCCCTGGCCTTTGGCCTGGTCGACACGCTGGGAACCTTCGAAGACGCCAAACGCATCGCCGCCTCGCTCTGCGGCATCAAAGGCGAACCCCGGCTTGTCCGCGCCAACCACCGGATCAACTCTTGGGTGAGTGACCTGCTCGAACGGTCCACCGAGGGCCTGCTCGGCGGATTCGGGTTCCCCCGCCTGCGCTACATTCTCTACTGAAAGAAGTTAGCAGATAACTGTTAGGAGTTAGCAGATTCTCCTAATTCCCAATTACAGACCGTGCGGTTTGGACCCGGCCCTGGTCGCCACTTCAACCGCCCGGCGCGCCTTGCGCAGCATCTGCCTGCCATCAATCAGCAACAGTTCGGCCTGCTTGGCGTCGGTTGCCTGTTTCACCTGACCCAGCTTCTCCCGCGCCTGCGCCAGCAGCCGGTCAGCCTCCTCCAGACTCCGGCCCGGAGTCGCGCCCGGCGCCATCGCCTTCCTCGCCTCGGTGGCCTCAACGACGAGATGCTCAAGCTGAATCTCCGCCTTGGCGGCTTCACTCTTCGCCAGGTCCAGCGTGACTCTGGGCCCCTGCGGAGACTTCCGGCCCGTTGCGATGACAATTATGCCGACAAGAACGAGAATCCCGACTATCGTCCATATCACTATCCTGCTCTTCAAGCTTTCCTCCTGATGGTTGCTGTCATGCCGGGAGTAGTATAGAACGGAGCTGAGCTTCGTCAAGCGACGGCGAAGCCGGCCCCGGTCGTTACCGGGGCCGACCCGCTGAGCGTCTACCGAACCTGCTGCCGTGCCGGGCTATTCGCCGCCGGCCGAATCTACCGAATCTAGCGAATCTTCCGGGACTTCCTTACCGGTAACATCCGATAGCAACTGACTGGCTATGTGGTAGGCCGCCTGGACCTCCACCCTCTTGTCCCGCAGTTGATTCTGGCTTGTGGTCCCGGCCATTTCGACCAGCACCTGTCTGCCGTGGGCGATTCTATCGCTGATAGCTTGCCACTTCCCGGCCAGTGCCTTCGTGGACTCGGCCGGCGCCTTCGCGGACACGGCCGGCGCCTTCGTGGACTCGGCCTGCGCCACGGCGATTTCTTTCTCGAGCTTCTGAAACCGACTCTCCATCACCTGCGCGAACCGCTTCGCATCGATGGGCGGCTGGGCCTTATTGGGCTTCGGCTTCGCGATGATGATCACTGCCGTGACTACGACCAGAATGCCGACAATCGTCCATATGACGATACGGCTCTTGCTGCCTTGTGCCATCGTTCCTCCTTACTTAATGAGCTTCTTCGGTGCCTGCGCCGACATCCGGTCGGCCTCTTCGAAACTCGGGTTCGCAGGCGCACGCGGGGCTGTCGCCTTCTTCACCTGCCGACCGTGCCGGGCTATTGGCCGCCGGCCGAATCGGACGAAGCATCCTGGCCTGTGATCTCCTTGAGCGACTTCTTGGCCCCGACGTAGGCCTTGTTGGCGTTGGCCACCCTGATCTGCAGGTCATTATCCTCGGTGATTCCGGGCATCTCGGCCAGGATCTGTCTGATGCCGGCGATACCATCGGTGATGCTCTGCCACTGCTCGGCCGGCGCGCCCGGGAAATCGACCCGTGCCTGCGCTACCTTGTTTTCGAGCTTCTCCAGCTGTAGAGTCATCTTCTTCACGTACCGATCGGTATTGACCGGTAGCTGGGCGGCGCCCTTCGGCTTCTTGATGAGCATCACCGCCGCGACTACGACGAGAATACCGACAATCGTCCAGATGACGATGCGGCTCTTGCTGCCTTGTGCCATCGCTCCTCCTTAGTGAGCTTCTGTCGGACTCGACCCCGGCTTCGGGTCGCAGTCCGGGTTTGCGATTACCTTTGCCGGAGTCATCACTCCGGCTTGCTGCTTCCACAACACCGCTTGTACTTCTTGCCCGATCCACACGGGCAAGGATCATTGCGCCCCACCTTCTCGGCGGAACGCCGGGACTGGACTGTCTGCGCCGGTCCGGCCGGCCCGCCGGCGGGTGCCGCTGACGCCTCCGGCTTGTAGGCGCGGATGGCCCGCCGCGCCGGCTGCTGTCGCCGCTCCTCCGTGCCGCGCACGTGCGCGCGAAACAGCATCGTCAGCGCATCCTTGTACAGGTCCCTCATCATCTCCCGAAACAGGTCGAAAGACTCGCGCTTGTATTCAACCAGCGGGTCCTTCTGACCGTAGGCGCTGAGACTGATGCCTTCGCGCAAAGTGTCCAGCGCGTAGAGATGC
>CAIVTL010000225.1 GCA_903908785.1 Caldifarciminota bacterium
CCCGGCCTTCACCTTCTTGCCGCTCAGCCCGACCGGCACGTTCTCCAACTGGGTCCAGCTCGAATCCGCGACGGTGTACTTCCAGAACCCGAGCGTATTGTTGCCTTTGGTCACATAGACGTGGCCGTTGCCGTCCGCGGCAAGGTCGCAACCGTTGTATACCGGCTTCGCTTCAGCGCCGGGCGGTATCGGGGTAAGTGTATTCCACCGGTCCGTCGCCGGGTCGTACTCGTAGAACTCGGCGGTCTTGTACCCCTTGGCCGCGTACATACGGCCGGTGCTGGCCATCACGGCCATGGACCCGCCGGCTTTAACCGCCTTGGAGCTGAGGCCGAGGGGGACCGAAGTGACCTCGTGCCAGCCCACCGGCCAGAACCCACCGGGTGGCACAACGAGCATCGTCTTCCTGAGCGTGTCATTCTCCGGGTGCTGGTCGGCCAGGTTGGACCAGGTCGTGATGTCCCACCTGCCCGGCCGCCTGAGGGGCGCCGACTGCGGGAAGCGCACGAGCGAGTCGGTCATGGCCGAAAGCGTGAGCGATACCGAATCGAGGTACGCGACCGTATCGGTGCCGTATTCCATCAGGAAGAACGCCTTGAACACCGCGACCTCACTGCCCCGGTTTGCCATCCATACCCAGGGCCAGGCCGCGGCACCTGAGTCCACCGTGTCCGGCGGCGCGAGGATACTGCGCACCATGACGTCCCGCACGCGCACCGCGACCGTCCCGGTCATTCGGTCATTCATCGTATCCTGGTCGCCGGTCTGCATGGTAGAACAGAGCACGGCAAAGGACCCACGCTGGACCGGGGTCCACGGGTCGAATCCCTTGAGCACGCTGTCGCCGGCGCCGACGGTGAGCTGTTGCGTATCGGCGTACGACGCGCCGATGACGAACCGGGCGTTGAACGTCTGCGTCATTGTTCCCAGGTTCCGAATCCATGCCTGCGGCACGACCGACACGCCCGAGTCGACGATGCCGGTCGGCGCAAAGACATTCATGCATGCGGCATCAAACCGGGCAACATAGACCGTATCCCTCAGCACGTTGTTGGCCTGATTGGTATCCGGGGCGGTGGCGGCGGAACAGCGCAAGGCCACCGCGCCCAAGGGCCCCGCGGTCCAAGGCTTGAACTTCACTCGCGCCGAATCGCCCGGCATGAGTGTGTTCGTGACCGCGCTGTCGAGATAGAGAGCGCCGATTTGCAGGTAGGTCTTGAACGTCGGCAGCAGGTTGCCCTGGTTCTTGACCCAAACACTGGGAGTGTCGATTACCGTGCCCTCGGCAATCGTATCCCGGGGCGTGACAATCCCCTTGACCGCCACGTCCGGATGGGCAATCACCAGCCGCGACGTGTAGATGCTGTTCCTTAGCCCGAACATGGTCGACCGCGGGGTCTCGCCCGTAACATACACGTTGTTCGTATCGAGCACGGTGATGCTGGCCCCAACGTCATCGTAGTTACCGGGGCCGCTGTAGACATAGGACCAGAGCGCGTTCTTGGGGAACGTGCTGTCCGGGGTGTAGCACAACGCCTGAATGTCGTCGCTGCCGGCGCCGCTCCCGCCCCTGACGCCGGTTACGTACACGCGGTTCGACTTGCAGAAGACCTCATACCCGTGCGAATCACCGGAGTCCTGGTTGTCCGCCACCCAAACTGGAGCGAGATTATTAGCCCGCAATTTGCACGTGACGATATCCTCACCCAGGTTCTCATCGACGAACCCCGTGACGTACACGTACGGCGTATCCGCGAAGACCGAGAATGCGCAGTCGTCCCCGTTGACACCGCTAGGCCCATCCTTCCGGAAATACCCAAGACGCGTACCGTTGCTGGACTGGTACTTGACCACCGCGTAGTCATAGGAGGAAAGGTTCCCGTTGTTCTCGAAGTACGTAAACCCGGCGCAATAGATGCCACCAGCCTTGTCAACCGACACGTCGAACGCCACGTCATCATCATCGAGCGCCACTGTGGCCGTGTCGTGAAAAGACCTCTTCCA
>CAIVTL010000226.1 GCA_903908785.1 Caldifarciminota bacterium
ACGCAGGTGAGGTCCTTGTACCCGAGGTCGTGCAGCCCGAGGATGGTGCCTTCGAGTTGCCACGGCGTCGTATTGGCCGAGGGCATTGGGTAGTGCCACGAGATGTTGTCTTTGAGGATTGTCGTCTTGCCCGGTGCCAGGAACTTGTCGGCCTCGCCCAGCTTAAGCAGCCGGCGGTAGTCTTCAAGGACCGATTCAGGCTTGGTGCGTAGGACTACAACCTTGGCGCGAGTACTCATCAGGGAGGGATTATAGCCGCCCTGAGCGGCTCGTGCAACGAACTCCGGCTGTACCTACCGGGGACCGTGCTAGCGGACGAGCGCGAACTTGCGTGCTATCGAAAGGTCGTCGGTCTCAATCGAGCAGTAGTAGAGCCCGGCAGGCAGGGACCGGCCATGATTGTCCGCGCCGTCCCAGGCTAGCTGCAGTGCCGGCGGCGTCGCCGTGCCGGAGTACAACTGGCGAACGACTCTTCCCGTTGCGTCAACTATCTTCACGGCGACCCGGAGCGACCGTTCTACAGCGAAGCTGATACCTGCCGACCCGCCGGCGCCCGTGACGACCGAGAGACTCGGCTCGGGTTGCCGCAATACTTGTGAGTTCCACTCCGCGACACCAAGATTGCCGCAGTCGATAGAATATGCGTCACTCAGGTAGTAGCCGCGGGCCGCCTCGCCCCCGAAAATGAAGAACCTGCTCCCGACCTCGTCCCATGCGCCAGTGGTGTTCCGGCGCGCCAGCGGCGCGTCTCCGCCCGGGTTTATGAGCGACCACGTCAGACTGTGGATGTCGAGCGCGTACAGGTCATTGTAGTAATTGCTGCCGTCCCAACCGCAACTGACGAACAGCTTCTGGCCGCCCTGCGCGTATGCGAAGCCGGCACGTGCGGATGGCCCGTTGCCGCCGGGGCTGAGGCGCGTCCATTTCTCACTGCCGGGTTCCAGGTCGAGTGCCCAGACCTCGTTCGTGAAACCGCTGCCCGGCCGGCCGCCGAAAACGAGCATCCGGTTGGTCGCTTCGTCGTACGCGGCCCCGCCGTCCATGCGGGGCGACGGCGGCGTACCGGACGGGATGATGTGGTGCCAAGCCAGGCTGTCGAGTTCGAGCTTCCAGACGTCGTTAAGGTCGCCCACCCCCGCCGAATCCTCGCCGCCGAATACGATGAGCGAACGTCGGGTCGGGTCGTAGACGTCGTAGCAGAAGTGTCGTGGGGAGGGCGGAATGCCGGAGGGCAAGAGTTGCTGCCATGTCCCGCTGCCCGGAGTCAGGTTAAGCGCCCAGAGGTCGTTCAGCCGCGAACCGAGGCCGGCCGAGCCGCCGAATACGATAATCCGCTTTCCCACCTGGTCGTACACCATGACAACGTCGTCCCTCTCCTGTGGAGGCGTCCCGCCGACAGCCAGCCGGGCCCACGAACAGCGGACAGACGCGTCCGGCCGCATTTCCCAGACGTCATTGTAGTACCTGCCATCGAAGAAGACAGTAGTGCCGCCGAACAGGATGACCCGGCCGTTGGCACTATCTCGGACCATTCGGGCGCCGCAGCGCATCGTCGGTGTGATGCCGGTCCAGTCTGACGCTGTTGCGGCTGCGACGACCAAGAGCAGGGCGGCGCAGAGTGACCCGGTTCTCAAATAACGCATCGTACCTCCTTGGTCGGACTCTGCGGCTGCGCGTCGGCCCGAGATTCTAACCGCGTCTTGGGCAGCGACGCGGCGAGCCTCTGACTGCGCTCACGCCTGCAATACCCGGCCCAGACCACGACGATGATAACGGCCCGCGTACAGTTGTCAACCAGGCGTGCGCGCAGTCGGCCGCAAATCACAGCCCGTCGGGCTATCGACACTCGCCAATCGGCAATCGGAAATTGGATAACCGCCAAGCTCGCCAAGACCGCCAAGGCTCGGAAATGACCATCCACAGATTACGCAGATTCCACAGATTGGTACCGCCTCGTCATGGACCACCACCGCCAACTGCAAACCGACGCTGAGCCGCCCGCTCAGGGCAATCGACAATCGGCAATCGTCAATCGGAAATGGGATAACCGCCAAGGCCGGAACGGAGTCTTACCACAAAGACACCAAGGGTTCTGGCAAGATGGAATCAGAAGGCCGGACGCCGCAAGCCGCAAGCTGTCGGCCGTCAGCGGTCAGCCCTTCAGCATCCTCTCGTAGTCGTCGTGGGACCCAATCCAGAACCAGTAGAACTTGTCATCCTGGAGCAGCGCCAGCGCGCGGAAACCGCGCCCCACGCGAACCGCCCAGACTCCGCCCACTCTCTTGAAACAAAGCGAAGGGTGACGGGGATTGGCTCGCCACAGAGCGAAAGCCCGCCGTGCGCGGGCCTTGATGTCTGCGGGCAGGACGTCGAATGACGTCCGGAAGTCACTTGTGGTCGAGGACTTCATCCAGGGGCTTGGTCTTGCCCGCCGCAATGTCGTCCTTCACGCGGACGAGGAGGCCGTCCAAGCGTCCACCCGGTTGGCTGTCGGCGGCTATTGTCTTGTCCCACGCGTCCATGCGCTCCGCCTCGAAGTCGGCGAGCCAGGAAAGAAGCTCATCAAGTTCCGCGTCAGGCAGGGCTTTGACGTCGTTGGCAATCTTCTCTACGGTACGTGTCATAACGGTCAAGTATAGCGCGCCAGCGAACGGCAATCAAGCTGAGTCCCCGCCGCGAGCCCCAAGCCGCAAGACTCAAGCTACAAGCCTTCGGTTTGGGTCATTGGGAAATTGGTGCTTGTTTGGGATTTGGAGTTTGGGGTTTGGGATTTCCGCGGGGCGGCTGAACCGTCAAGAACGCCAAGGCCCGAGGCAGCTAATCTACAATCTGAAATCTGGAATCTAGAATCGCTACGCCGTTAGCCGTTGGCGACCTCCATTGACACATCGCGAGTCCGATTTGGTAAAGTGTCCCCGATACTCCTCCACGGCCAGCAACTGGCGGCGGTCACCGTCTTGTGAACACCACGTACCATCTAGTACGAATCAGAGTTTGGTTGCAAGCGCGGACAAGCCATCGGCGATGGCCTCTGCACGCGTCACGCCGGGTAGCACCATTGCTTTCAGATACGGACCGACTTGGCGAAGTGTAGCATTCAGAAGCGCGTGGGACGTAGACGCCAGAGCTGAGACCCGCATGGCCAGGATTCGGCGCGCTCCGACGCTTCGGTGACTGAGGTAGTTGCGCATGGCGATTACGAAGTCTATGAAAGCCGAGTCGTCTGAACCGAGCGTGAACTTCCTCGCATATTGGCCCGAGATGTACTTTGAAGCTTTAGAGCTAATGTCCTCCGCCGACCTCGCCGTTATGTTCCAGCCCTCGGTGTCCAGGAGTGCTTGGGCGCGCAGCTTGGTGAGTTTCTTTGGGAATACCGTTCTGGTACACTTCAGCACGCTTGCGCCGAACTTGTCCTCCAGGGACTTCACGACGCTCGAACGGAGGTTCTTCATGCTCTTGTCTGGGTCCATGAGCACGTACGCAAGGATCAGGTCGCTCAGGAATGACTCCCAGTGTACGGCGATGGAAAGAACGAACTGTTCGCTCAGTTCGGTCTCGAGAGAGGCCTGAGTCTTCTTGTTTGAAACTGCCATCATGAGTTCCTTGTAGTGTTGTCGCGAGACTTGGACTTGGACGGTGAACTTGTCCACTACACGGTCTCTCAGGGTTTGCGGCATTCCGTTGATCTAGCTTCTGAGAATCTGAAGAAGGATTCCTATTCTGTCTTTGCGTTTGGATATCTTGTTTGGCCCCTCTACGACCGAGTTGTAGTAGGTCAACTGGTCACCAGAGAGCGTGTTCGGTTGGCTGAGCGCTTGGTCCAGTGAACGCAGACCAGGCACGGCATGCTTGAGGTCGCGCGCTTGTCTCGACCCTCCCAGCAGTTGGGATGTCGCACCAAAGAGACCGTAGAAGTCCGCCCTCTTCTTGAATCGTGAGTCCGCAATGAGCTTGCTGATAGACGTCAGCGACTTCAAGACTGCGCGGAATCTCGCAGAGTAACGTGCCCTGTGCGGAAAGGCGACGTCGTTGTCCGCATAGAACTTGTCGAGTGTCGACTGCCCGTCCTGTGGTCCGTTCATCAGAAGTACGAATAGTTCACTGACGAATTCGATGTCTCGCATCCGCTGGCTATCTCGACGGGAGAAGAGAGCTACGTCGTCCCAGAATCGGTCATCGGCCAGTCTCTCAACTGTGTTCACGAACTCTCCGAAGTACTGCGAGTGGCGCATTTCTTGCGCGTTGAGTTTCTCGACGACGTAGTTGAGCCGTCTGAACAGGGCTCTAATCTGGTGCGGGTCCCAGCCGCGGAGTTCCTGTACAGCGAGTTGGTAGTTCCATATCGCATCCTGCAGGGCAGACGGCAGTTCGGAGAACTTGCTGCCGATGTGCGGTTTGTATGCGACCGAGACAGGATAGGAGCGGGCCGTC
>CAIVTL010000227.1 GCA_903908785.1 Caldifarciminota bacterium
CCCGGTGACGAACAAGATCTATGTCCCAAACCTCAGCAGCTACAACGTGACAGTGATCGACGGTACGACCAACGCCACGACCACGGTGCCCGCAGGCACGAACCCTTGCGTCGCAGAGGTGAACGCGGTCACGAACAAGATCTATGTCTCAAACCAGACCGGCAACAACGTGACGGTAATTGACGGCGCAACCAACGCCACGACTCTGGTGCCCACAGGCACGCTCCCCTGGGGTGTAGCCGTGAACCCGGTCACGAATAGGATTTACGTCGCGAACGCCAACAGCAACAATGTGACAGTGATCGACGGGGCAACCAATGATACAACTTCGGTACCCGCGTGTTGGAACCCCGAGCTATTGGCGGCGAACCCGGTCACGAACAGGATCTACGTCGCCAACTGGGGCGACGCCAAAGTGACGGTGATCGACGGTGCGACCAACGACACGGCCACGGTGCCCGTAGGCACGTACCCCGGGCGCGTCGCCGTAAACGCAGTCACCAACAAAATCTACGTCGCGAACCAGAACACCGACAACGTGACGGTGATCGACGGTGCAACGAACGCCGCGACCACGCTGGCCGCAGGCACAAGCCCCCATGGCGTTGCGGTGAACCCGATCACGAACAAGATCTACGTCACGAGCTATGAGAGCGACGACGTGACGGTGATTGACGGCGCGACCAACGCTACGACGGCTGTCGCGGCCGGCGTGGAACCATGGGGCCTTGCCGTCAATCCGGTCACCAACATGGTCTATGTCGCGAACAGAGGCAGCAACACTGTGACGGTGATAACAGATGCGCCGGTCAACGACACAAAGGTGCGTGCGTCATTTGACCGGCTGCCGGGCGACACGACAGCGCTTGCACGCCCGCACCTGACCGGCAAAGGGGTCAACCGTTCGACGCCCAGCCGGACCGCGATGATGGGAGTCGGCAACCGTGTGAATGTCGCACAGACAGCGTGGGACTGGGCGACCGTCACCTCCGGCGCCGGGACCGATTCCATCTCGTGGTCCTACACCTGGAGCACGGACTCGCTTATCATGGGCGAGAACTTCGTTTGCGCCGTACCGCTCGAAGACCAAGCTGCAAGCACCAACAACCTCGGGCTCGGCTCACCGTTTGCTGGCAACATCGAGGTGTATCCGGTGTACCGGATGGAATCCCACGTTGGCGTGGATGACGCGGCCAGAGTCGTGGCACCAATGACAAAGCTGCCGACCATCGTCCGTGGCGTCCTATTCCAGCCCCGAGATGCCGGCGTCCTGCTCGACATCAGCGGTAGAATGGTGGCGCGTCTGCATCCCGGCGTGAATGCCGTGAGCGACCTTGCTCCCGGCGTGTACTTCGTGCGGCCCGAGCCGGCGGCCGCAGACCGCGGGCCGTCGGCTGTCACCAAGGTCGTCATTCAGCGATAGCACATTCGCCTGATGGTGAACCCCGAATCCGGCACGGACTTTACGGACACAGCCAAAACGGTTAGCGTCCCCGATAACCTCCCCGATAACCAGATGAGCGACCGCAAGAGCCCGGTGAGGCTGATACTGGAGTATCTGGAAACGCACGAGGACGTGAGCGCCAAAGAGGCGGCAGCGGTCTGCGGCCACGAATGGGACAGTGACGCTCGCAGGCTGTTGCAGAGCTTGGAGTGGCGGGGACTAGTTGCGCGGAACTGGAAGGTCAAGAGAGGAGCGATGCGCTTCACCAAGGGGCGCGACTTCGCCCGGTGGCGCGACTTCGAGGGTAACGGCTTTCAGACCGACGTGCCGGAGAAGCACCAGTTCGCAATCCCCGGCCTCCTCAAGCCCCTCATGCCGGGCCTGCGTTGAACCGTGGACGAAATCAGGGACAGTCACCTATTAGGGGATGTCCCGGCCCGACGCGCGGGTGGCGGCTACCCGCCCCGCCGCCTTGACTTCCAAGCCGGCCCTGTCTACAATTCCGCGATGAGGATTCTGGTCCGTGCCCGGCGCGCGGTGGTCTGCTCAGCAGCGGCGCTGTTCGCTCTCGCCGCAGGCTGCGGCCCTGTAGACTACACGCCACCGACGCCGTACATCACCGGGCCGGAATCCGGGTTCGTGAATGTCCCGGTGGAGTTCGTCGCCTCCTTCAGCAGCGAGCTGCCGCATGGCACTTATATCTGGTGGCACTGGGACGATACTCGGTATACGACGTCGGGCGACACTGTGGCCCAATACACGTACTCGAGCACCGGCACGTACCCAGTGCATGCGACGGCCATCCGTAAGGTGGGATCTAACCCATTCGCAGACTTCTACCCATCGGAGAATTCGAACACCTGCCTCCTTCGCATCGTGGACAGCAGCGCCGGTCGCTAGGCCGCCAAGCGATACTCGCCGTCCTCTGCCCCGCACCAAGATTGACTCTGCCCGACCTGCCGGTAAGCTAGAAGCCGTCTTTCGACGATGATTGTATCACTGTTTCTCGCTGCGCTGGTCGGGCTGTTGCCGCCCGGCAATGTGTCCGCCGTAGACAACCCCAATGACGAAGGCCAGGCCATCTCGGTAACGTGGGCCGCGCCTGAGGGCGAGAGCGCGTCGTTCACCGGCTACCGCGTGCTGCGTTCGCCGGCCCCGGACACCGGGTTCCAGGTCATCGGCACCGAGCCGGCGGCGCGCACCGAGTACATGGACAACGACGTCCAGAACGGCGCCCGGTATTACTACGCTGTCGAGACCTACTCGGATGCCGACTCGGCGCGCAGCGCCGTCGCGGGCCCGGCGGTGTCCAGCGCTCAGTGGTTCAACACCTCCCGCACCAACGTCCTGGTAATGGCCGTCCTCATCTGCTCTATCTTCATCATCTACATTGAACGGGCGCGCAAGGGCAAGAAGATGTACATCCGCAAGATCGCCGGCCTCGACTCCATTGACGACGCGCTCGGCCGCGCCACCGAAATGGGCAAGCCGATTCTCTTCAGCTTCGGTCTGGGCGTCATCACCGACCTTGTTGTCATCGCCGCCCTGCCGCTCCTGCGCAAGATTGCCAAGAAGTCGGCCGAGTATTCGACCCGGCTGCTCGTGCCCAGCTCCGACCCGATTGTCATGTCCGCTGCCCAGGAAACGGTCAAGGAAGCCTATACCGAGTCCGGCCGGCCTGATTTCTACAACGTCGACAACATCAACTTCCTCACGTCGGACCAGTTCGGCTATGCGGCAGGCGTGGACGGCGTCATCCTGCGGGAGAAACCGGGCGCCATCTTCTGGCTCGGCTACTTCTACGCCGAGTCGCTCATCATGGCCGAGACCGGCCATTCGGTCGGCGCCATCCAGCTCGCGGGCACGACCGAACTCACCCAGTTGCCGTTCTTCGTCGCCGCCTGCGACTATACGATGATTGGCGAGGAAATCTTCGCCGCGTCATGCTACCTCCGGCCGGAGCCGATAATGCTGGGCACGCTGAAGGGCGAGGATTTCATCCGCTTCTGGCTGATAGTGCTGACCGCGGCGGTGGTCCTTATCGGCACGGTTGACGCAATCGCGAACCACCGGGTCCACTTCCTGGCCAGCCTCTTTGAGCGCCTGGTGGCATGGGCCACGCCGGCATACCAGTAGCCGATGCTCAAGCGCACCGTCCCGCTGGTCATCGTCTTCATAACGGCGGTCGTGCTGATTATCGCTTTCTTCATTCCCCACAAGCCTTTCGGCGACCTCGTCTCCCTTGTCTCCGATATAGTAGGTCTTGGATTCAAGTTTAGTTGGATCGACGTCGGTGACCGCGCCCTTA
>CAIVTL010000228.1 GCA_903908785.1 Caldifarciminota bacterium
CGACGCCCACTTGTCGAGAAGCACCTGGGCAGCCATCGCAAAGCTCTCGCCCGAGATGTTCTGCTGCCGGCTCAGCTTGTGGAGCTGCCGGCCGAAGTTAAGGTAAGAGACGTACAGCACGGTCGAGACCCCGCAGGTGTTCAGAGTCTCCTTGACCTTGCCCTCCATTACGCAGACTTCGGCAATCGCCGCCTCGTACCGCTTGCCCATGTCTTCACGGATGTCGTTGAGCGTGTCTTTCACCCGCTCGACGTTGTACTTCGCTTTCCACCGTTCCGCTCTCTTTACCGGGTCACTCATGATGTACCTCCATTCGCAGGGCATCACCCCTGCGGGTTTGATTCTACACACGGGGCAGGACCGAGCCTGGCGCAGGTCACTCAGGTCGTGTCCCATCAGTACGGTCGCCTCAGTAACCGACTGAACTCGCGACACCTCCGTGAGCAGGGCGCTGCGCCTCAAGCGCCGCAGCCAGCTCTACTTAGAGATGCTTGGAGCCAAACACGATACCCCGTCCAGAACCGCCAGTCAAGCGCCGCGAATAAGTGGCATAAGGCATTATAAATCAACACTATAGACCGCCGAACCTAGCGCCAACATCTGGATTCGGCAATTGACCTACCAAGTGACTCCCCCAGTCACTCCGGGTGTGACCCCAGTGGTGACTTGTCAAGTGACCCGACAAGTGAACTCTCCTGTGAATTGAGCAGTGAATTGTTAACTGAAGTGAGGATTCAGTTGCCGGTTGAAGTGACGATTGAATCGAGAACTAAGGTGTGGAGCGACTTGTCGATTGACTGGAAAAGTGACGTGCCGGTTGAGTGGTCGATTGAGATGCCGACCGAGTGGTGGGTTGAGTTGCGGGTTGAAATGCCGAGCAAAGTGCCGAGTGAATTGACGATAGAATTACCAAGTCTAGGGTTAAGTGCCTGGTAGGGCTGCGAGTCGGGGCGCGAGCGGACGGGCGAGCGCGGGGCTGATGCCTGCTGGAATCGACCTGGATTGTCTGGTCTCAAGCGGCGGCGCAATCGAATGAAAGCGACGGCCTGCGAAGCAGGTTCAGACCGGATGTCCGTGGGTCGGAGAGCGTGCTTCTGTCCGCGAGCAGGCGCGCCTCTTGTAAGGTTCGGGGCAGGCTTGCGCCCGGCCCGAAGGACTGGTGCCCGCCGCTTGCCGCTACCTGGTCAGGACGACCCGCGCTATTGGCGACTGACGATTGTCGATTGTCGAATGTACGAGATAGACACCGGGTGCGATTTCGCGTACGTCGCTTGTGCCGGCTCCGCCGTCGCGTTCGAGCCTGCTTCGCACGGTACGTTCGCTCGGTGGCTCGACTGCGCCCGGTGCGTTCACGCTGAGGAGGCTGACGCGAGGCACCCGGCCTTCGTTGCACACGTACAGGACAGGCTACTGGACCCTGACGCCGTAGCGGACGCGGTTCGTACAGAAAGGCCGCGCCCATGAGGCGCGGCCTTTCGTATTCCGGCGCGGTGGCCGGGGAACTCCAGCGACAGGACTCGAACCTGTGACCCTCCGGTTAACAGCCGGATGCTCTACCGGTTGAGCTACGCTGGAATTAAGGTCGGTGGTATGTTACTTCCACCGGCGTCTAAGTCAAGACTAACGGACGAGGGCGAACTTGGTGGCGCTGCGGCCGAAGGTGGTTTGGAGCACGGCGAGGTACAGGCCAGCGGCGGCGGGCTTGCCCGCTTCGTTCTTGCCGTCCCAGAAGGCCCCGATTCGTTCGAGGAGCGCGACGTCGCCCTTTTCGCCGTAGCGGCCCGGCCGGGACATGATAGTCGCGTCCAGGCTGATCGTGTCAATCAGCATCCCCGAGGCAGAGAAGATGTTGATTCGGGCTTCCGATGCCGGTCGAGTCAGGTTGATTTGGAAGTAAACCTTTGGCTGGGACGCGGGCACAAAGGGATTCGGGAAGATGGACCCTATCTCGTCACCGGGGACATCGACGATGCCCTTCTCCGGCGGGAAGAGCTTGTATATCGAGTCGATGCGCGGCACGCCGAACCCGAGGGTGCAGCCTTTGACCGAGCGCGTGGCCGTGGCGAAGAGGACGGCTTTGATTGAGTCCGCGGTCCATTGGGGATGGGCTTCTTTGACCAGCGCGCAGGCTCCGGCTATCAGCGCGGTAGCGCAGGATGTGCCGACGCTGCCGTCGAGGTAGTCTTCGGAGTCGGGGGAGACGACCGCGACGGTGTCGGAGAGCGCGACCAAGTCGGGCTTGACCCGGCCGTCAGAGGTCGGGCCGGTGCCGGTACCGCGCCACGGGAGCAGGCTCTTTTCCACGCCGCCGGCGGTAATCACGCCGTCGGCATCGCCGGGCGCTACGATGTAGGGTGAAGGCCACGGATATGCGGTCGTGTCGCGGTTGCCCATGGCCGTGACGATGAGCAGGCCGCGCCTCGCCGCAATCGAGGCGGCAATCGAAATCGGCGCGGTCTTGCCGTCGAACTGGTTATCACCATACCAGCTCCGATAGCCGAGCGAAGTTGAGATGACGTCGGCGCCCATACGGTCGGCCCATTCGAGGGCTTCGATGTAGGCGTCCTCTTCCATGTTGTATTCGTAGAAGCGGCCGCTGCGCACCTTGTACAGTTCGGTCTTAGCGACAAGCAGGTCCACGCCCGGGGCGATGCCGACCACCGCGCCCTGCTGGTACCCGGCGATGATTGATGCCATGCGCGTGCCGTGGTCGGATTGCTCGCGGTAGAACTTCGCGGTGTCGGATTCCTCCCAGACCGCGTTGTCGTCGCCGCGCTTGAACCAGAGGGCCAGAGTGCCGCTCCCGGTTTGGGCGAGGACCGGCATGGCGTTGAAGCCGGCGGTGTCAATCAGTGTCGCGCCGGACCATGTGCCGCCAAAGTCGGCGGATGCGGTCCGCCAGAGGAGACCGCCGGTTTCGTAGACAATGGTCATTCCGGACTGGGCATCGGGCACGAGGTCGAAGCTGCCGATTGAGAACACGCTGTCGGCGACGGTTCCGGCCGGGTTCCAGGTCAGGCCGTCGTCCGCGGAATGGAGCGTGGCGAGCCGGGAGAAGGGGTTCGGTGATACGTCTTCGTACACGAGCAGGCGTTGCTGGCCGTCTCGTATCAATCGCGTGTCGGCGGCGCCGGCCGTGACCGGTTCATTCAGTTTCGCGAATGCGGTCCCGCCGTCGGTGGAACGGAACTGGGCGATACGGCCGCTCTTGAGACCGGTGGTAATAATGTCAACCAGGCCATTCGCCCCCACGGCAATCTGCAGCCCGACGATGGGCTCTCCGGCCGCGAATGTGGCCGCCGTCACCTTTGTCGGGTCCGGTAGAGTGACCGAGTACTTCCATAGCGCGACGAGTGTATCGGACTGGACGAAGGCCAGGTAGAGCGTGTCCCCCAGCACCGTAGCGACAGGATGCCGACCGGAAGCGACGAAAAGCGGAGTGCCGTGCCAGTCAGTGCCGACGAAGGTTCCGAGGTACACGGTAGCATTGGCCGGGACGCCCCCCTGCTGAGCGACGGCCAGCTCGTTGTACGCGAGGTAGGTGACGTAGCTGTGGCCGGCCATCGCGAGGTTCTCGAACGTGGTGCCGTAGGGCGCGGACTTGAGGAGCGGTAAGGGTGTGCTCCATGAAGCCCCGGCGTCGGTTGAGACATCGGCAAAGAGCGCCCGACAGGGCGGGTTGTACCCGTACGCGAAGCTGTCGGCGCAGAATGCCATGAGCAACGTGTCTTTGGAGCCGGATTGGGTCTCGACGGTGCTCATAGTCAGACCCCGCGCGAATCCGAGGTAGCGGACGTTGTCGAGCGCTGCCGGTTCCCATGCGGTGCCGGAACGGGCCGTGTAACAATTGTCCCCGGAGATGAAGTCGTGCTGCTTGTAGATGCGGGCCCGCGAGATGCCGCGGTTGGTCAGTTTGATACCGGTGTCGAATATCGCCAGCTTGACGTTGGAGCCGAAGTAGCCGCGGAAGAACAGGCTCGGCACTCCCATCATCTGCGCCTGGTCGTAGGATGGCCCATAGAACCTATGGGCATCAGCGGTGTCGGTCGACCGGTACTGGTTGCGCGCCGGGACCTGCGCCAGCGGGAAGAAATCGGCCTCGGTCGTGGTTCGCGTCACGACCGGCTTCAGGTCATAGACAAAAGGCAGGGCGTAGATGCGCGCAGCCAGGGCCGGAGGCAGGTCGAAACTGGCAGCATCAAGCCATTTGGAGATTGTGCGCAGCTTGCCGCCCAGGTTCTCAATCTCGCGGACGTAGGATTCGCGCACCGGGATGTCGTTGAAGTCGGGGCGGACCGCGCCGCGTCCGGCTGACCGTTCCGTGGCGGAGCGGCCGAGTGTGCTGATGGCCGCCGCGTAGTCGGTCGCGTTGTAGATGCCTTTGTCGGTGAAGAAGACCCAGACCTGGCGCGATTCGATTGTCGGCGCGACCGTCTTGTTCGGTACGCGGACATAGCTGGCGCCGACCGCCAGAAGCAGGTAGAGTAGAGGTTGCACGTCTAGTCCTTTCCGATTCCGGCGAGCGCCCCGGCCAGTCCGAGCGTCAGCACCAGGACGAGGGCGAGTATCACCAGCGCCGTATTGATGATGCCGAGGATGAGGCAGACCTTGCCGACTTTCTTGGCCTTCGGCGAGATGCTGCCGGCCAGGAAGAGTATCCCGAAGAACAGGCCCATGACCGGGTAGATTGCCGAGAAGACGTACATCCAGGTGATCTGGCTCAGGTACATCATGTCAACAAGAGCCTGCCAGCGCTCGGTCAGGCGCGGGTCGTTTCCGGGGTGGGGTGTCGACTCATCCATCACGAAGTCTCCCTGCTTTCGTTAGCGCCAAAGAAAAGTACCCCGCGCAAGAATTGAACTTGCAACCTTCGGATTAAGAATCCGCTGCTCTGCCAGGTTGAGCTAGCGGGGCACATATCTTCGTATCAGGCGACGTCCCGGGTGGCGGACGTCTCTGTTCTGCAATTATCAAACGCGCCCGGCGCGACTCGAACGCGCAACCTACGGGTTCGAAGCCCGGCGCTCTGTCCAGTTGAGCTACGGGCGCATACGCTGGTCCGTTTTCCGACCCAACTCTGAGTCCGCGTGCAGTGTAGCGGATTCCGGCGCAAATGCAACCGTTGCCCGCGTCCGTGAGCCGCATCAAGGGTGAGTGATGGGAATTGAACCCACAGCATCCTGAGCCACAGTCAGGTACTCTAACCATTTGAGCTACACTCACCATTGTCTCGGAACGCCTGAGTATAGCCGTGAGTTCGCCGATGTCCAGACCGACAGGCCGCCGGGGAACCGAAATGGGAGTTCACCACCAGGACAAGCCAAAGGGGAAAGGAGAAAGGGGAAATGGTGAAGTGCGGACTTGGGGCTTTCCACTTCGTACTTTGCCGTGATATTCCTGGTGTCATGGTCGTACAATTCCGGCTTTCGGGGGCCGGCGTAGCAGGCGTCCGTTTCCTTTGACTTTGCCTGTGCCGCCGGTATATTGGCGGCGTCCGGCTGAAGTGACAAAGCACACAAAGGAGTTTCGAGTATGAATACCAGAGAGATGAAACGCATTCTCGTGACCGGCGCGGTCGGCCAGATTGGCTCGGAGTTGACGCTTGAGCTGCGCCGAAAGTACGGCGCGGATAACGTCGTGGCGACCGGCCGCAAGACCCCGCCGTCGGAAGCCCTGAAGAACTCGGGGCCGTTCTACTTCATTGATGTCAACCAGCGGGAGAGTATCGTCGAGGTCGTGAAGAAGCATGACATCGACACTATCTATCACATGGCCGCTATTCTCTCAGTGGTCGGCGAGCAGAACCCGCAACTGGCCTGGCACGTGAACATGGATGGCCTGTACATGGTGCTGGAGGTGGCGCGCGAGTTCAACATGGCCCGGGTGATTGTGCCCAGCTCAATCGCCGCGTTCGGGCCGGAGACGCCCCGCGACCGGACGCCCAACGATACGATTCTCAAGCCCAGAACGATGTATGGCGTCACCAAGGTCGCCGGCGAACTGCTCGGTGACTACTACTTCCGGAAGTACGGTCTCGACTGCCGCGGGTTGCGCTATCCGGGCATCATCTCACACGAGACTCTGCCCGGCGGCGGCACGACCGATTACGCGGTGGCCATCTACTATGAGGCCGTCAAACAGCAGCGCTACGCCTGCTTCGTGCGCGAGGATACGCGCCTGCCGATGATGTACATGCCGGACTGCATCAAGGCGACGATTGACTTGGCTGAGGCCGAACCGGGAAAGCTGAAGCACCACTGCGACTTCAACGTCGGGGCGATGAGTTTCTCCGCCGGTGAACTCGCCGCGTCAATCAGGAAGCACATCCCCGGGTTCACCTGCACCTACCAGCCGGATTTCCGGCAGCAGATTGCCGACTCCTGGCCGATGTCGCTCGATGATACGGCGGCGCGGGAGGAGTGGGGCTGGAAGCCGGCCTATGACCTTGAGGCGATGACGCGCGACATGCTCGACGTCCTCGGTCGCCGGCACCGGGAGGGCGGCCTGTAGGCCGATGCCCCGCAACCGCTGCGGACACAACCACAGAGGTCACAGAGAACGCAGAGCGGGTGAAGTCGGGAAGTTCGGCCCGGGCTCGCGATTATCTCTGTGTACTACCAGCGTGCCGGATCGTCGTCTTGGCGACGTTGTCTATCTCCGTCGTGCTCATTTCGCCTCGTTCGTTCATGCCCGACTCCGCCTCGGGGCCTTCTGACTTTTGACCTTTGCCCTCTGCCTTTTGACTTGCGTGTCCTGCACGCTGTGCGCTCGGCGGTTCAATGTTGGACTGGGGGCGGTGTCGGCTGCTTGACAAGCAGCGTGCAGCACCTAGACTTTAGACAGAGTGTTATACCATGTCAAAAGAGATCTCAGTCACTATCTGGACGCCGAGCGTCTGTACTACGGTGAGGGCCGGGGCGAGACCGGTGTCTGTCTGCACCTGCCGTTGAAGAACCACATCGCCGGCGGCGCGCCGAGCGAAGACCACGCATTGATGATCGGGATTACCAACAACCTGATCGAGTTCCTGTTGTACAAGCGGGTGGTGAAGGGACCCGAAGCCTGGGACTACGATGCCGAGAAGGCCGGCGAGCTGTATACGGTATGTGGTGACAACCCCAGTTCCAGCGGCATCGTCGTCGCCGACCGGCACTACAACGGCGGCGCCAAGCTGCAGGTATATCTCGACAAGACCTTTGGCTCCAATGAAGTGTCCGTCCGCTGGCGAAACCAGCTTGTCGGCGACGAGTTCCTGCTGAGCGACTACCTCGAGTACCTGAAGCAGGCGATTCCGAGCGGCGAGCTCGCGCCCGAGCAGGTCTGAGGTCGGGCCTCCCGTTGTCCGGGGCGGAGTCGCGCGAGGGTGGCGACCGCTACGGGCATTGAGTTTACCTGCAACATGCTGAAGTTGACCATGACGTTCGTCGTGCTAGGATAGTCAGACGTGCTGACCTTCAAGGACATTGTCAAAGACCCGGAAGTTGTCGTGTTGGTGGCGGAAGCCGACCGGCAGCTTGCGGTGCTCGGCTATACTGAACACGGTCCCAGGCACGCGCGGCTGGTTGCGAAGAACGCACGCGCCGTCTTGGTCGCGCTTGGGGCCGAAGAGCGGATGACGGAGCTTGCTGCGATTGCGGGCTATCTTCACGACATCGGGAACGTGGTCAATCGAGACCGGCACGAGCGGACCAGCGCGGTGCTGGCGCGCGATATCCTGCTGAGACGCGGGATGGCCTATCGAGAAGCCGCGCAGATAATGGCCGCAATCGGCAACCACGACGAGAACAGCGGCAACCCGGTGTCGGAAGTGTCGGCCGCGTTGATTCTTGCGGACAAGGCCGACGTGCACAAGAGCCGGGTGCG